>JALQSZ010000263.1 GCA_023264135.1 Acidimicrobiales bacterium | reverse complement strand
CAACGACAACACACCGGCAACTCGTGAGAACAAACCGGGACGGTCAGGGCTGATCACCACGATCTGATCGTCGACGGCTTCGATGATCCGACGACGTTGTGCAAGCAAATCTCGTTGGTGTGCAGTTGGGAAGCCGCTATCGGTTGCATCGGCAACGGAACCGCCGGAAAGGACGTGTGCAACTCGATCAACGAGAACGCCGACGAGTTCCTCTTTCCATGATCCCCATGCCGCAGAACCCGTCGCTAATGAATCGGCTTCGGTCAACGCGTCGAGCAAACGCAAGCAGGTCAGCGAACCGACTGATTCGGCAACAAAAGAAATCGTTCCGTCGTCGGAAAGATCGCGCCGTGTCGCTGTGTCGGGAAGTAACAGGTGGTGGCGACACATCTGCTGGAGGATGAGCGTGTCGGCTTCGTCGAAACCCATTCGTGGGCCTATTTCGGCAATGAGTTCAACACCAACATCGGTGTGATCGCCTGGGCGACCCTTGCCGATGTCATGCAACAGCGTTCCGACGACAAGGAGATCGGGACGATCGACTCGGTCAACGAACTCTGCGGAATTCGCTGCGGCCTCACACAAATGACGGTCGATCGTGAAGCGGTGATAGGCGTTGCGTTGTGGTCGGCATCGGATGACCGACCACTCCGGGAAGATCGGTTCCCATAACCCGCGCTGATCAAGTGTCTCAACAACTTGGACCGCAGGGCGACCAGCAAGGAAGAGTTCAACGAAGAGTCGTCGAGCTTCTTCAGACCATGGCGTTGCAAGCGGCTTCGATTCGGCGAGTCGATCGAGCGTGGTGCGTTCGATGCGCGCGTCGTTACGAGCCGCAGTTACCGCGACTCGGAGCACGAGATACGGATCGTTCGCCGGTTCCGCACCCGCCGCAAGCGCAACGGAACCGTCTCGAACGACCACACCGACAAGCGCCTCTTCGTCGCGCCGCAACTTTCGTCGTGTCGGACCGTCGAGAGAGGAACGCACGCGGAACCACAACTCGTCGCTCACCCACGCAATGGTTCGCGCCGCGGTGGAGAGTGCTCGCATGAAGACATCGGCATCGTCGTAGCCCAGTGCTGCCGCAACCGCGTCTTGTTCCTCAAGCAAAAGAATGTCGGAATGTCGACCCGTGCGACGCTGAAGTTCGACTCGAGCCGACAACACAACTTCGTACGCTTCAGCGATTGCTTCGTGATCGCCCGGCAACAGCGACATTCCGGCGAGTTCGGCCCAACCGATCGCATGAACATCACGAAGGCCGCCGCGTCCGTTCTTCAGATCCGGCTCTAAAAGGAATGCGACTTCGCCTGACTCTTCATGACGATTACGAACTCGAATGTCCATCTCATCGAGCCAACGCTTTGAACGTTTCTGCCAGAGTTCAAGGCCCTTGACCGAAAGTTCATCGGCGAGGCGCTTATCGCCTGCCAAATGGCGAACCGAAAGAATTGCGGTTGCGGTATCGAGATCATCAGACGCCAGAACAAGCGTCTCTTTTACGGTGCGAACCGCGTGACCAAGCTTTACGCCCTGATCCCAGATCGGATACCAAATCTGTTCAGCAAGTTCGGTGACATCTCGCTTCGGTTCGTACAGCAGGTAGACGTCGATATCGCTGCCCGGTGAAAGTTCTGCGCGTCCGTAACCACCTACGGCAACAAGTGCAGCACCGCTTTCAGGTCCGCCTGCTGCTTCCCAAAGTCGCGAGAGCCAGTTATCAACTCGCTCGGACAACAACTCACAGAACGCAACGCCACGCGCGGAAGGATCGTCAAGCAATGCCCGCCGATCAAGTTCCGGTGCCATGAATGCGTCGGCGACGAGGCCGTTAGACCGCGTCGTTTCCGAGTTCGCCAGTCCGAATACGAATCAGTTTGTCCACCGAGGTAATCCAAACTTTGCCGTCGCCGATTTTGCCGGTGCGGGCTGCTTCAACAATGAGCTCGGCAACCTGGTCGGCCATTTCGTCGGCCACGATCGCCTCAACGCGCACCTTCGGGAGAAGGTCGACGACGTACTCGGCACCGCGATAGATCTCGGTCTTGCCGCCTTGGCGGCCAAAACCCTTTACTTCATCGACGGTCATGCCAGTGATGCCAGCATCTTTGAGCGCGTCTTTTACATCGTCGAGTTTGTGGGGCTTGATGATTGCCGTCACGAGCTTCATGGAGTCACCGTACCCCGTCGATTCCGCGCTGCGGCCGATCGGCGCACAGCTTTTTCGTGTTCAGTGTCATGTCAGATCCGGTCCATCGAGCCAGTGCTGCCGAAGCTGTAGGCCGACTCTGCATGCTGCGTGAGATCCAAACCTTCGAATTCATCTTCTTCGGAAACTCGCATACCCATCGTCTTGTCAATCACCTTGGCGATGACGAACGAAACCGTGAACGAGAACACAAGTGTCACGGCCGAGGCGACGAACTGGTACCAAAGCAACTTTGCGTCGCCTCCAGTCAAGAGACCTTCGTTCTTCACCGCCGGGTTGACTGCTGCATCGGCAAAGAAACCAAGCAGCAATGCCCCAACAAGACCGCCAACAAGGTGAACACCAATCACATCAAGACTGTCGTCATAACCAAACTTGAACTTGAGTTGAATTGCGAACACACACAACACACCCGCGATGAGTCCGATGAGAATCGGAACCATGCCACCCACGTAACCAGCACATGGAGTAATCGCAACCAAACCTGCGACCGCGCCT
>JALQSZ010000262.1 GCA_023264135.1 Acidimicrobiales bacterium | reverse complement strand
ACCTCTATACCGGTCTCGCATTTGGTGTCCTCGCTCCGATGTGGGCGCTGGGCTTCACCGGCCTTTGGGTCGCTGCGTATGGCACGTTCCCAGAACGAACCCCCGAACTGAGTCGCGCCGGTCGCCGGGACGAAGCTCGTCGGCAACACAAGCAGTCCGCACCGAAGAAACGAACGGACGACGCCGAGTAGGCGAGGAGTAGGGTACGGATATGTCCGAACAGGCCAAAGAGCAGATCCGAATTTCCGCCCCGGTCGAGCAATGCTTCGCGACGCTCGTGGATTTCACGTCCTATCCCGAGTGGGCGGGGGATCTCAAAGAGGTCACTGTCGTTGAAACCGACGCCGAAGGTCGGGCCGTCGTTGTTGAATTCCGTGCTGCAGCGATGGGTCGCAGCACCACCTATCAACTCCGGTACGACTATTCGGCGGCCCCGAATCGCTTGGGCTGGGAACTCGTTGAAGGCGATCTTCCTCGTGAACTCGATGGCGCCTACGTGCTCACCGCCGCCGATGGTGGCGCCGCTACCGATGTGGTCTACGAACTCGCAATCGATTTGGTGTACCCGATTCCTGGTTTCGTGAAGCGTCGTGCTGAAGGTCGAATCATCAAGACGGCCCTCGGGGAACTCAAGGCTCGAGTCGAGGGATCACCTCGTCCAAGCGACGACGACTGAACTCGTCTCTCGATGGCGGCCGATGACGATGCGATGCGGGCTGCCGCACGCGAACTAATTGCCGCCGGTCGGTCATTCCTTGATGCTGCGGAAGCGCTGCTCGATGACCCAGTTGCAACCGAACGTGTTGTGGGAATCGTTTCGGTGATCGCGCAGCAAGCACAACAGGTGGTTGCTGATGTCGTGAACGACGTGAAGCAAGCGACCGAAGGATCTGACGAAGGTCCCTGAGCACGACCCGCATTCGCGACATATCCTCAGCCAAAGAAGTTCAACAACTGAGGAGGCTCCATGACCGTGATCACCGAGGCATCGATCAAGGAATTGGCGGGGTTCAAAAGCGCCGACACACCTGTTGTGAGTTGTTACCTCGATGTTGATGGTCGTCGACACATTCGTGCAAAGGACTATTTGCTCGAACTTGAGTCGTTAAAGAAACAACTTCTTGCTTCTCATCCTGGACAGAATTTCGACGCCGACCTTGCGCTCATGTCGGACTACGTCGCCACCCATCTTGATCGCCACGGTGTTCGCGGCATCGCAATGTTTTCGTGTGCCGAAAAGAAGTACTGGAAAGTCATTCGATTGCCAGTTGCGGTGGCCAATCGACTTTCCGTCAATCAGTCGCCCGTCGTTGGCCCGCTTGAAGCGATTGTGCATGCCCTCGAACCATTGGGTGTTCTTCTTGTCGATCGTCAACGGGCTCGCATGTTCATCTTCCAGTTCGGTGAGGTCGTTGAGCGCACGGAACTCTTCGAAGCGTTACCCCGCGAATACGACCGCCGCGACGATGCCAGTCGTGGCTCTCGTGAGCGCGAGCAACACCACATCGATGAACTCACCCATCAGCATTTCCGGCACGCAACCGAAGCCGTCTTTCGGTTGTATCAAGACAAGGGTTTTGGTCGACTCACGATTGGAGCGACCGACGAGGTCTACGCCGCGGTCGAGCACGAACTGCACCCGTACCTTCGTGAACGCTTAGCGCCTCGTTTGCATGTTCCGGTGACCGCAAATGAAACCGATATTGCAAAGGCGGCATTCGGGATTGAGCAAATCGTGGAGCTCGAACGTGAACAGGCCGCAGTTACGAAACTTCGCGATGCGATTGGAGCAGGTGCGAAGGGGACTGCTGGGCTTGGCCCCGTTCTTGCGGCGCTGAATGAACGACGTGTCGCCACGCTCTTGGTCTCGAACGGATTCGAAGAATCGGGTTGGCTCTGTTCTTGCGGTGCACTTGCGGTCAAAGGTCCGAAGTGTCCCCTCGACGGTGAGGAAATGGAACGAGTCGACGATGTCGTGAGCGATGCCGTCGACGCAGCGCTTCTGGAAGGGGCACATGTCGTGACCTGCGAAGGCAACGCCGACCTCGACGTTCATGGACGCATCGGCGCCCTCCTGCGCTACTGAGAACGCTCGTCTTCAGCGAACGTTCGTCTTCATCGCGCTGATGGGCTAATCATTCACGTGTGAATGAGCGGCTTGTCGGCATCGATGTTGGTGGCACGAAGATGCTGGCCGTTGCGGTCGACCGCTCGCGTCCGACCGACGTTCTTGATCAACGACAAGTTCCGACCCCGTCGAGTTCGGAAGGTGTTCTCGACGCGATCGTTGACCTTGCGCGTGACATCGGCATAGAGCATCACCTCGGAATCGGACTCGCTGGACTTGTCGAAGACGGCGATGTTTTGCGAGCCGCTCCAAATCTGCAATGCATGATCGATGTTCCGGTGCGCGATGCGGTCGCCGATGCGCTTGGCATTTCCGTGCGAATCGAAAATGACGCGACCTGCGCGTTGGTAGCGGAGATGTCGTTCGGTGTTGCTCAAGGTGTTGAAGATGTCGTTCTCGTCACGCTTGGAACAGGAATTGGCGGAGGTATCGCAAGCGGTGGCGTGATTCGTCGCGGTGTGCATGGTTTCGCTGGCGAACCGGGCCACATGTGTCTCGATCCTCACGGACCGCTGTGCGTTTGTGGCCGCCGAGGGTGTTGGGAGCGGTATGCCTCCGGCGCGGGTCTTGTGTGGCTGGCGCAGGAG
>JALQSZ010000261.1 GCA_023264135.1 Acidimicrobiales bacterium | reverse complement strand
GAACAGCCGGTGGAAATGGTTTGGCCCGATTTCGAATGGGACCCAACCGAGTTCGATCGCAGTTCGTTGTCGATCGAGACATTGGTGAATGCGATCAAGAAGCCAGCAGAGTTGTACATGCGCGAGCGAATGCAGATCTCGCTTCCGAGCGAAGAGCGCAGTTCCGATGACCAGGTGGAACTTTGGCCGGGAACGCTGGCCTACTCCACGATCGGTTCCGGTTTGGTTCGTGCCAAACTCGCCGGCGCTGATCTACGTGATCAACAGCACCTGCATGAACTTATGGGTGGTGTTCCGATCGGTGCAGTTGGTGAGCGCTTCTGGTCAACGATCGGCACCGAAGTCGATGCGATGCTTGCTGTTGAAGGCGTCGACTTCTCATCCGGCGATGCAGTTCCTATCGAACTCTCGCTTGGCGACGCGGGAATTTTCGACACGCTCGAAGTTGGCGCGACCCAAGTTCTCGAAATTGCGTTTTCAAATGCCAATAATCGTCAGGTCGTGCGGCCGTGGCTTCAGCTCGCAGCCCTGACTCTTGCTGAGCCATCGAAGCCTCGTGAAGCAATCGTGCTCGCACGCTCGGAAAAGAAAAACGAAACCGTTTCAGTGTCGCGGTTTGCGCTGATTGGCGACTCTGAATCGAAACGTTGCGAATCAGCAACCAAGGCTCTCAGCTTTGCGTTGGGTGTGCATCAGCGTGCGTTGTGCTCAGCGCTTCCCTTGTTTGAGCGGGCGTCCTGGGCCGATCCGACAAAGCCAACGAATGTCAACAATGGCCTTCGTTCTGATCTCAAAAACCCATCGGCCAACGCAATTTTCGGTGCCCGGACATTTGTCGATTTCGTCAATCCGTTCGATGCCTTCAGTGCACTTCATCCGATCGATCTTGGGTTTGCTGAAAGCGGCACTCGCTTTCAGGCCTATGCCCGCGCGTTGCAGAACTGCTTTGCCGAAACGACGGTGATGTTGTGAGCACCCCGGACGTCTTTGAACTCACCGATGCGCTGCCTTCGCGTGAATGGCTTCTGCTCGAGGCCAGTGCGGGCACCGGAAAGACGTACTCGCTTACCGCGCTCGTCGCTCGTTACGTTGCCGAAGAAGGGCTGCGAGCTGATGAGTTGCTCATGGTCACATTTACTCGGGCCGCCGCAGCTGAGATGAAGCAGGAAGTTCGCGAGCAATTGTTGCGAGCGCTTTATGCAGTCAGCGCGAACACGAGCGACAAGCTTGAACCTTGGTTGGCCAACCTTCGCGACTGTTCGACCGAGGAATTACTCGCGCGTCGTGAACGCCTTGAGAACGCAATCTCCAACATTGATGCGGCGACGATCTCGACAATTCATGGGTTCTTCCAGCAGGCCCTTGGTGACCTCGGAATTCGCTCGGGAAATGCAACGAATCCCGCTTCCGCCGAAAATGACGCTGTCATTACACAACGAGTCATTCGAGACCGGTTGGTAACTCAATTCGCTGCGAACCCGATCGCACTTGGCGCGACTACATCAAAAGATATTGGTCAGATCGAAAAATCTGTTGCAGATGTTTTGAAGTCAACATCCAGCAACTTGTCGGCACAACTTGCTCCAGCCGCCGACGATTCACCAGCAGGGCAGTGGACCTCGCTCATGCTTGAGCTCCGAAAGTCCATCAAAGACGAGCGAGTGAATCAGGGAGTTGTCTCGTTCGACGACCTCATTGTTGACCTTGTCGACAAACTCGACGATCCCATGTTGGGTGAAGAAATCATCCGTGTGCTCCGTTCGCGATATCGCCTTGTACTCATCGATGAATTTCAGGACACCGACGCATTGCAGTGGGGGCTCTTCTCGAGGGTCTTCAATCTCGACGAAGTTCCCGAGGAGTTTCTCGCGCTGATCGTTGTCGGCGACCCCAAGCAGGCGATCTACCGATTCCGTGGCGCTGATATTGACGCCTATTTGAAGGCGGCTGCCGATCCTTCGATGTCAAAGCGGCAAATGACGACGAACTATCGCACTGACCGACCTCTTGTTGAAGCGTTAAATACGTGGTTGACCGGCGTCACCTTCGGTAGTGAAGACATTGCTTACGTTCCAGTTGCTACACCCGATTCAAACGCGAACTCGCGATTGAGTGGTGGTGGATCACCGCTGCAGTTCCGATTCATCGGTGTTGAAGAGAAGAAAAGCGCGGACGAGGTTCGAGAAGCGATTTCAATCGATGTCGCAGACCACATTCAGGAACTCTTGAGATCCGGAAAGCTTCCGCTTGAAAATGATGCTGAGGGCGAAGTTCGCCCGGTATGCCTTGGGGACATCTGCGTACTTGTCCGTGGGCACAACGACGGCAAGGCCCTCGCTGCTGAATTGCGACGGCGCCACATCCCGGTTGTTCATAGCAAAATTGGTTCGGTACTTGAGTCTGAAGCTGTGGGTGAATTGCGATTGCTTCTTACGGCATTGGCAAACCCCTCTGACGTTCGTCGAGTTCGAGCGCTGCAGTTGAGTTGGTTTGCACCAGATCCAGTTGTCGATTCTCTAGTTTCCGAGGATGACTCCCAAGACCCGATTGTGGTCTTGCAGGTGAAGTGCCGCGAGTGGGCGAATGAGATTGAAGCTCGTGGACTCGTAGGTTGGTATCAACTTCTGCGCCTCGATGAGTCGGTTCTTAATGAGATTTCAAAAGACTCCGAGTCGGAACGTCGTCTGACAGATCTTGAACACGTTGTTGAACTTCTCAATGATCAATTG
>JALQSZ010000260.1 GCA_023264135.1 Acidimicrobiales bacterium | reverse complement strand
TGGCTTGGCCAATGCCACACGCTTTTGGCCAATGCGTACTTCGTCAACCCGGGCCCGCTCTTTTCCTGCCTTCAGACGGCCGTTATGGCGTCGTTCAAGCAGGTCAATGACGGCGAAGCCCACGTTGTGGCGCGTGCCGTCGTACTCCGCTCCTGGATTACCAAGACCGACAACGAGAACGTCGGCCGGCGTGCCGCGTCGGGGGCGATAGCCGCCCCTGCCGCCAAATGCCACTTACTCGGCGTCGCCCTCGGCGGCAGCTTCTGCGGGGGCTCCTTCGCCACCCTCAGCTGCTTCACCTTCGCTTGCGCCATCTTCAATGGAGAAGCGAGTGGCAAGACCAAGAACAAGCTGGACGCCCCCATCGATGTCAGTCGTGACACCAGCAGGAAGCGTGAGCGTTTCAACAGTGATCGACTCGCCGATGTCGAGATCAGTGATGTCGATTTCGATCTGGCTCGGAATATCGGCAGGCTTGGCCGTAACGGTCAGCGTCTTGAGCGGCTGATCGACGATGCCGCGACGGCCTTCGACCTTCTTGGCTTCGCCAACGAGAACCAGCGGAACTTCAACGGCAACACCAGCGTCGGGATCAACGCGGAGGAAGTCGACGTGGAGCACGTTTCGACGAATCGGATGACGCTGAAGGTCCTTGATGATCGCAAGATCCTTCTGACCATCGACGTCGAGAGTGATGAGCGCGTTGAGACCGGCTTCGGTGGTGAGCGCACGACGAAGGTCGGGCCACGGAACCGATACCGCAACTGAATCGCGGCCCAAGCCGTACACGACCGCAGGCACGAGACCATCGGTCCGCATGCGGGTTGAAGAACGGGAACCGGCGATGCGTCCGGTTGAGGCGGTAAGGGTGATGGCCATGATTGGGTGCTCCTGGAGGCAGCGCGGAGGCGCGCCGTCGGCTGACGTTCGTGAAACGGTTGGCAATCCTACCGATCCGCCCCCACCATGGCGAACTCGGCCCGTGGGGCGACTCCCCATCCCGCGCCCCTCAGTCAATGACACCTGTCCCTCGCCTGATGGACCTTCGGCCCTAGGGCCGCTCCGCAGGCTTCGGCACGATGGGTCTCAACGGCCGATCTGCGGCCGCGACATCCGCAAGGAGCCCCCAATGTCCTCCGCCGCAACCGTCAAAGCCAATCCCGCCGCTCCAGTAATCGAAGCGCAGGCGGCGCCAACCACCGACGACGCCGACCGCTCCTACGGTCGAGCCATCAGCATTGGGTCCGTCGCTGGAATTGTGGTTTTCATCGCGCTGCTCTGGGTGGTCGTGAAGTTGCTTGCTCCGGACTGGTCCGTTGGCGCCACCGGCATCATCGCTGTCTGGACCGGACTGTGGTGCGGACTCTTCCTCGGCGGCACGATCGCCGTCGGGCGCTGGTCGCAAAAACAGGGTCACTGATCCTGACGCGAAGCGGGATGGCGGCGGGGGCGGTCCCGCCGCCTTTTCGCGTTCGGACCGAAAGACGTGACCGAATGACGTTGCAGAGCGAACTCGTGCGAACGGCGTTAGCTCTGGTTGTGTCCGTCGAAGATTTCGCTCACTGACGTGTCTTCAAAGACGGCGTCGATCGCGTCGGCGATAATGCCGGCAACAGACAGCACTTCGATTTTGTCTGATTGCTTCTCGGGTGGAAGCGGCAACGTATTGGTCATGACGACTTTTGAAATACATGAGTCGTTCAGACGCTGGATCGCCGGGCCGCTGAACACGCCGTGTGTGCACGCTGCATAAATCGCAGTTGCACCGCGAGCCTTGAGCTGTTCTGCGGCCGCCACGATGGTTCCGCCAGTGTCGATCATGTCGTCGATCAACACACAGGTGCGACCTTCGACTTCACCAACAACATCTCGAGCTTCGACAGTGTTCTTGACACCCTTGACGCGACGCTTATGCACGATCGCAAGATCGGCGTGCAATTGATTGGCGTAACGCTCGGCAACCTTCACGCGACCAGCATCAGGCGAAACGATCACGAGATCGTCGCCGAGGCCCGCCATGTAATCAACAAGCACCGGCATTGCAGTGAGGTGATCGACAGGGCCGTCGAAGAAACCTTGGATCTGACCAGAATGCAGATCGACCGAAATGAGTCGCTTCGCTCCCGCAGCTTTGAACATGTTGGCGATCAACTTCGCCGTAATTGGTTCGCGGCCTTCAGACTTTCGATCCTGGCGGGCGTAACCGTAAAAGGGTGCAACGGCAGTGATGCGCTTTGCAGAGGCGCGCTTTGCCGCATCGACCATGATCAGCTGTTCCATGATCGCATCGTTCACTGACATTTCGGCAGTACTGACATGCGTTTGGATAATGAAAACGTCGGTGCCGCGAACTGACTCGCCGAAACGAGTGTGGAGTTCGCCATTGGCAAACTCGGCGAGATTCGCATCACCAAGTTCGACGCCGAGACGCTCAGCGATTTCTTCAGCGAGCGGGAGATTTGCCCGACCCGAGACGATATGCAGCCGCTTCTTGGTGACGAGTTCCATTCGGTTTCTTTCGCCGGCGTTTTGAGTGGTCATTCTGAGGTCGAAGTGTAGAACGGTCCGGGGCGGGCACCGTCAGGAATCACCGCTCCTTCTTCAAGGACGGCAAACGGACCGAGACGAACATCGTCACCGATTTCCGCGCCCCGACCAACCGAGTTCTCGACCACAGTGCGATCCCCTACTCGGCAGTCGACGAGTCGAGTGTTGGGACCAATTTCCGATCCGG
>JALQSZ010000025.1 GCA_023264135.1 Acidimicrobiales bacterium | reverse complement strand
CGTCTGACGCAACCAACTCGACGCTCATCGAACCAACGGCTTGTATTTGATTCGATGCGGTTGGTCGGCGTCGGCGCCGAGCTCCTTCTTGCGGAAGGCCTCGTATTCAGTGAAGTTGCCTTCGAACCAACGCACCTGAGAGTCGCCCTCGAACGCAAGCACGTGGGTCGCAACGCGGTCGAGGAACCAGCGATCATGGCTAATCACGACAGCGCAACCGGCGAAGGCTTCGAGGCCATCTTCAAGCGCGCGCAAGGTATCGACATCGAGATCGTTGGTGGGTTCGTCGAGAAGGAGAACGTTTCCGCCTCGGGCCAGCACCTTGGCCAGGTGCACTCGGTTTCGTTCGCCACCGGAGAGGACGCCGACCTTCTTTTGCTGATCGGAACCCTTGAAGTTGAACGACGCGACATAGGCGCGTCCGTTCATCTCTCGATTTCCGAGTTTCACGATTTCGTTTCCGTCGGTGATTTCCTCGTACACCGTCTTTTCGGAATCGAGAATGTCTCGGCTTTGATCGACATAGGCGAGGTTCACGGTGGGGCCGATGTTGAGCGAACCGGAATCGGGTTGTTCGCCACCGGTGAACATGCGGAAAAGTGTGGTCTTACCTGCACCGTTCGGGCCGATGACGCCGACGATGCCGGCACGGGGCAAGGAGAACGAGAGGTCTTCGATCAGGAGTCGATCGCCGAAGCCCTTATTGATGCCTTCGGCTTCGATGACAACATCGCCGAGTCGTTCGCCTGAAGGAATGAAAATTTCGAGGCCATCGCCTCGGCCCTGCGCTTCTTGTGATTCGGCGAGCAACTGTTCGTATGCAGAAAGTCGGGCTTTACCTTTTGCCTGGCGAGCTTTCGGCGCCATGCGAACCCATTCAAGTTCTCGGGCGAGAGTGCGAGCGCGAGCGGACTCCTGCTTTTCTTCTTGGCGCAGGCGATCTTGTTTCTGATCAAGCCAACTTGAGTAGTTGCCTTCGAACGGAATGCCGCGACCGTGGTCGAGTTCAAGAATCCAGCGAGCAACGTTGTCGAGGAAATAGCGATCATGGGTAATGGCAACAACGGTGCCGGGGTAATCGCGGAGGAATCGCTCGAGCCAGGCCACCGATTCGGCATCGAGATGGTTAGTGGGTTCGTCGAGAAGGAGGAGGTCGGGCTTGCTCAGTAGCAAGCGGCACAACGCGACTCGACGGCGTTCACCACCAGAGAGCGTGGAAACGTCGGCCTCGGAGGGTGGAAGTCGGAGTGCGTCCATTGCGATTTCGATTGTGCGTTTGAGGTCCCACGCGCCCGATGCTTCGATCTTTGCTTCGAGTTCCGCTTGTTCCTCGCCAACTTTTTCGAAGTCGGCATCGGGGTCGCCCCACTTCGCGAGGACTGCGTCGTACCGCTCGAGGAGCGTTGCGGTTTCACCGAGACCGTCCATGACGTTGCCCATGACATCTTTGGACTCGTCGAGATGCGGTTCCTGTTCGAGGAGACCAACAGAAAAGCCGGGGGAGAGGCGAGCCTCGCCAGTGAACCCGTCGTCGATTCCCGCCATGATTTTGAGCAGCGACGACTTTCCAGAGCCATTCGAACCGATGACGCCGATTTTTGCTCCTGGGTAGAACGAGAGGCTGATGTCCTTCAACACCTCACGGTCGGGCGGGTAGAACCGGCTCACCTTGTGCATGGTGAAGATGAACTGTGCACTCATGGCGGGCAAGGGTAGTGATCAGACCGCCTCGAGTGTGAACTGACGGTTGGTCCGAGCCGATGCGATTCGTCCCCAGACGCGACAGTGCCCCGCCGAAGCGGGGCACTGGTTACTGCGTGATCGGCTGAAGATCAGCGGCGGGTTGCACGACGCTTGGTCGCACGACGCTTTGCCGGAGCCTTCTTGGCCGGAGCCTTCTTCGCTACGCGCTTCTTGGTTGCGCGCTTCTTGGCCGGTGCCTTCTTCGCTACGCGCTTCTTAGTTGCGCGCTTCTTAGCGGGAGCTGCCTTCTTTGCAACGCGCTTCTTGGCGGGAGCCGCCTTCTTCGCGGTGCGCTTCTTTGCGGGTGCCTTCTTGGCCGCCCGCTTCTTCACTGCTGCCATCTTCGCCTCCTCGGCGTCTTCATGGTTTGTGTAGTGGTACCAACAACAGCTGCATGAATCGCTACTGAAGTGCACGCCGCACATGGTTTGTATGGCGATGCGGAGAAAACGGTACTCACATCGCGCATGTAAATGGTGAATCCGTGGATGCAAGCGTTCTTTCGCGCAAGTTGTTACATCGCGAACGTTGATTGAGTTACACGTTGGTGTTCATGCGTGCGTGTTGTTCATTGAGCGGCTTCGATACGCGCATTCCAGCACGGAAGCGCCATTTCGAAAAGTTTTCCACAGGCATTTTCCTCAATCAGCACTTGCTATTTCTGTCTTCCTGGCGTTTTTCACCTTGTACGCACATTCGCGAGCCAAATCGTGTCGTTCGTCGTGATTTACGCGTGTTGTGCACGCGTTTTTTGACCAATTCACTGCTTGAAACAAATGTGCGGCGTACTGTTCGCGACATGAGCGGAAAAACGCAAAATGGTGAAGAAGAGTGCACAGAACTTTTGCAAACGCTGATTCGAAACGCGTGCGTGAACGACGGAACAGTTGAGTCGGGCGGCGAAATTCGAAGTGCCGATGTGCTCGAAACGTTTCTTGAAGGGCCGGGACTCGAACTCGAAAGTTATGACGCGGCGCCAGGTCGACGCAGCCTTGTTGCGCGCATTGAAGGTTCCGATCCGACGGCACCAACGCTGTTGTTGATGGGTCATACCGACGTTGTTCCGGCCAACCCCGACCATTGGTCACGAGATCCGTTTGGCGGCGACCTTGTCGACGGCGAAGTGTGGGGACGCGGCGCAATCGACATGCTCAACATCACGTCGTCGATGGCAGTTGCGTTTAAACGTTTAGCGCGTTCCGGATTCACACCACGCGGCACGCTCGTGTATCTCGCTGTTGCCGATGAGGAATCAAGTGGCGTGTACGGCGCCGATCATCTCGTGAATCACGAACGCGATGCGGTGATGGCCGACTACGTGATCACCGAATCTGGCGGCATTCCGCTGCCCAGCCCCAACGGTCTGAAACTTCCCGTACTTGTTGGCGAAAAGGGCCTGTTTGGTATTCGCATTCGGGTGGGCGGAACCGCGGGCCATGGTTCGCAGCCATACAAAACCGACAATGCGCTGCTCACCGCTGCGGAAGTGGTGCGGCGAATCGGCGAGTTTCAGCCGGAGACGCATATCCACGACATCTGGCGTCGCTTTATCGAATCAATGGGCTACCCCGAAGAAATCACGGGTCCGCTGCTTTCGAAGGACGGCCTCGACGACATCCTCGAGCACCTTCCGCTCGGCATGGCTCGACAGTTTCACGCCTGCACTCACACGACCTTTGCGCCGACCGTGATCCACGGCGGTTCGAAGCTCAACGTCATTCCCGACTCGGTGGAGTTCGATGTTGATATTCGAACGCTGCCTGGTCACGATGCCGAAATGGTGATGGCAGAGCTTCGACTCGCACTCGGAGACTTGGCCGATGCGGTGACCTTTGAGCAGCTGAACTACGACCCATCAAGTTCCTCGCCGACCGATACGCCACTTTGGGATTCGTTGTCGCGTGTGACGCAACAGTGGTACCCGGGTTCGGAAACTGTCCCGTTCCTTACGGTCGGGGCAACCGACGCGCGTTTCTTTCGCCGCGCTGATCGCATCGCTTATGGCTTCGGACTCTTTAGCGAGAACCTCACGTTCGAGGACTTTGGTCGCATGTTCCACGGGGACGATGAACGAATCGATACGCGATCGCTTGGACTTTCCACTGAGATGTGGGAAGCCGTGGCGCACGATCTCCTGATGAGCCGAGAAGGCTGAAAAGGGCGGGGCGAAACGCCCCGCCACTCAGATTCCGCCGAGCGCTGATTCCATGAGGTCGTGAACCTCGGCGTGGTGGATGGCATGCGAGCCAGTTGCCGGGCTCGCCGATTCCTGACGACTTACGCGACGGATCTTGTGCGTGTCGTCATGGGCTTCGTAGAGACGGCCCTTGATGTGGTTCCACGCACCCATGTTTTCGGGTTCTTCTTGGAGCCACACGATTTCGTCGGCGTTGGCGTACTTCTCGACGATGCGAGCAACGTCGGCATACGGCCACGGGTACAACTGCTCGACACGAGCGATTGCAACCGGTGCACCCATTTCGTCTCGGGCCGCTTGGGCCTCGACGCCGATCTTTCCGGAAGCAAAGACAATGCGCCGAACTGATGCCGGATCGGTGACTCCGTTGTCGTCGAGAACTTCTTCGAACGAACCATGGATCAGTTCGCTCACCGGCGAGCGCGTGGTCTTGGCGCGAAGCAAGGACTTCGGCGTGAACACCACAAGCGGTTTGCGAAGATCACGACGAACCTGACGGCGCAACAAGTGGAAGAACTGTGCCGCTGTCGTTGCGTTGCACACCTGAATGTTGTCGCCGGCAGAAAGCGTGAGGAATCGCTCGATACGGGCCGAAGAGTGTTCTGGACCTTGGCCTTCGTAGCCATGGGGGAGAAGCATCACGAGACCGGAGGTTTGGCCCCACTTATCTTCAGCGGCAACAAGGAAGTTGTCGATGATGACCTGCGCGCCATTCATGAAGTCGCCGAACTGGGCTTCCCACACAACAAGCGCTTCTTTGTTGACCACCGAGTAGCCGTATTCGAAACCAAGCACCGCGAACTCAGAAAGAAGTGAGTCGTAAATCCAGAACTTGGCGTCGGAGCGGGCGGCATCGGTCAGCGGGATGTAAACGCCAGCAGTGTCGTAATCAATGAGTGCAGCGTGGCGATGCGAGAAGGTCCCGCGACGGGAGTCTTCACCGGACACGCGAACGGAGGTGCCTTCGTACAGCAGTGTTCCGTAAGCGAATGCCTCTCCGAGGGCCCAGTCGACTTCGCCGTCTTCGACGAACATCTTGTGGCGGCCCTCGAACTGCTTCGCCAACTTCGGATGCACCGTGAAACCTTCGGGCACGTTCTCGATGGCGGCAAACACCGCGTCGAGTTCCTCTTTCGAGACGCCGGTATCGACGTGTGGCAGCACGCCGCTAAAGACGCGTTCGGGAGCGTGCTCGAGTGGGGGAGGCGCGTCGTGTGAACGCGTTTCGTCGAGGGCAACTTGGAGCCGCGCCTGGAAATCGTCGAGCGCTGCTTCTGCCTCTTCAAGCGAAATGTCGCCGCGACGCATAAGTGACTCTGTGTAGAGCTTGCGAACTGATCGTGTTTCGTCGATTCGCTTGTACATGAGCGGCTGCGTGTAACTGGGATCGTCGCCTTCGTTGTGACCATGGCGTCGGTAACAGACCATGTCGATGACAACGTCGCGGTTGAACGTGCGGCGGTAGTCGAAGGCCAAACGCGCGACTCGAATCACTGCTTCGGGATCGTCGCCGTTTACGTGGAAGATCGGTGCCTGCACCATCTTGGCGACGTCGGTGGAATACACCGACGAACGCGCTTCGGAAGGAGCAGTCGTGAACCCAACCTGATTGTTGATGATCACGTGCACGGTGCCGCCGACGCGGTAGCCGGTGATCTCGGAAAGATTGAGGGTCTCGGCAACGATGCCTTGGCCGGCAAATGCAGCATCGCCATGAACGAGAATCGGCAACACCGGATAATCGCCCGGGGGTTCGATTTGGTCCATCTTCGCTCGGGCCATGCCGACAACCACGGGATCGACAGCTTCAAGATGCGAAGGATTCGCCGCGAGTTCCACTTCGATCGTGTTGCCGGCCGGGCTCGTGAAGATGCCGTTTTGGCCGAGGTGGTACTTCACATCGCCTGAACCCTGGATGGACTCGGGATCGATGTTGCCTTCGAACTCGGTGAAGAGTTGTTCGTATTTCTTTCCGACGATGTTGACGAGAACATTGAGTCGGCCACGATGGGCCATGCCGATAACCGATGACTGCATCGACGCGTCGGCGGCCGAGGACAACAACGAATCAAGAAGGGGAATTGCCGATTCGGCACCTTCGATACCGAATCGCTTCTGTCCGAGATACTTCGTGCCGAGGAATCGTTCGAGTGCTTCGGCAGCATTCAAGCGTTCGAGAATGTGGCGCTTCTCTTCGATCGAGAGTTCGAACTTGACGCCTTCAACCTGTTGCTGAATCCACGCCTTCTGCACCGGATCTTGAATGTGCATGTATTCGATGCCAATGGTGCGGCAGTACGCCGAACGAAGGACATCGAGAATCGTTGCAAGTGTCATGCGATCTCGACCGGCAAGACCGCCAGTGAGGAACTCACGATCGAAGTCCCAAATCGTGAGGCCGTACGCCGCAGGATCGAGTTCGGGATGAAGGTGGTGCTCAGTGAGATCGAGTGGATCGAGATCGGTGTCGAGATGGCCGCGAACTCGGTACATGTTGATGAGCGCACGAACCTGAAGGTTCTTCTCGAGCATCAATTGCTCGTGGTCGTTGGGGTTGACGTCACGGGCCCAATCGACTGGCTCGTAGGGGAGACCAAGTGATTCGAAAATTTCTTCGTAGAACTCGTGCTCACCCATAAGGAGTTCTTGGATGCGCTTCAAGAACAAACCTGATTCTGCGCCTTGGATGATGCGGTGGTCATAGGTCGAGGTCATGGTCATGACCTTCGACATACCGAGTGACGCAATGGTGGCGGGATCAGCGCCGCGGAATGCGATCGGGTAGTCCAGCGAGCCGACGCCAACGATGACGCCTTGACCAGGCATGAGCCGTGGAACTGACTGCAGTGTTCCGATTGTGCCGGGATTGGTGAGTGTGACGGTTGCGCCCGCGAAGTCGTCGGGTGTCAGTTTGTTTGAACGAACTTTGCGAACAAGTTCCTCGTAGGAATCGAAGAACTGCGCAAAGTCGAGTGACTGCGCGTTCTTGATGCAGGGAACAAGGAGCGAACGGCTTCCGTCGCTCTTCTCGACGTCGACGGCGAGACCGAGTCCGACGCTTTCGTTACGCACGACATAGGGCTTGCCTTCGGCATCGGTGGTGAACGAGGAGTTCATGACCGGCGTGCCGTCGACGATGGCGCGGACAATTGCGTAACCGATGATGTGTGTGAACGAAACCTTGCCGCTTCGGCTGCGCGAGAGATAACCGTTAATCGACTTGCGGTTGACCTCAAGAAGTTTGGTGGGGATCTCGCGGAACGAGGTCGCGGTCGGAACTTCAAGGCTTGCTTCCATGTTGGCGACGATGCGCGCAGCAGCGCCGCGCAACGGGGTGCCTTCAGGTGCAACAGCAGGCGCAGGCGTTGGTGCAGCAGCAGGTGTTGCCGCAGCAGTCGGTGTCGATGCAACCGGTGCGGTCGGAGGAGTCGGCGCAGTCGTTGTTGGCGCAGAGCCTGTCCCGGGGGAGTACCCGTTAAAGAACTCCTGCCAGCTTTCGCTCACGGAAGAAGGGTTGGAGCGGAACTGTTCGAACATTTCGTCGACGAGCCACGCGTTTGGTCCTGCGATGGGGGAAGCAGAGTCATCAGCCACGTTGGTCGACTCTATCGGCGGCGCCGGAGCCCGGTGGCAGTGGGCCTGGACCTCATCACCGATAGATTCGGCAACCGTGCTGCGAATCGTGACGTGGAATGTGAACTCGTTGAAAGCCCGGCTCCCTCGAGTGGAGCAGTGGCTTTCCGAGAATGCCCCCGAGGTCATTTGCCTCCAAGAGACCAAGATGAAGGACTCGGCATTTCCCGCCGAGGTTTTCACGGCAATGGGCTACGAAACTGCTCACCACGGCCAAGGTCAGTGGAACGGCGTGGCGATTCTGTCCAAGGTCGGTCTCGACGATGTGGTGGCGGGATGGGACGACGATGGCCCGGAGGACACCGATGCCCGCATTCTGTGGGCGACCTGCGGCGGGGTCCGAGTGGCCAGTGCCTACGTTCCGAATGGTCGGGCGCTCGATGATCCTCACTACACCTACAAGCTCGGGTGGCTTGAGCGTCTTCGTCAGACCCTCCTTCGTCGGGAGGATGCATCAACCGAGTTGGCGGTCTGTGGCGACTTCAACATTTGCCCCGACGATCGCGATGTCTGGAGCCCCGAAGCGTGGGCAGGCAATACCCATGTGAGCGAGCCCGAGCGTGAAGCGCTGCGAGCGCTTGAAGCCTGGGGCCTTGAGGATGTGTATCGCCGTCATCATTCTGAAGGCGGTCTGTATTCGTTCTGGGACTACCGCGGTGGAGATTTCCATCAGGGCCGCGGTCTTCGCATCGACCTCATCATGGCGACGGCCTCGCTGGCTGCTCGATCGGTGGATGCCCGAGTGGATCGCGACGCTCGAAAAGGCGAAAAGCCGAGCGACCATGCGCCAGTGATCGCGCAGTTCGACTGATGGACGAACGTCCAATCATCGACATCACCAATGTGTTTGGTGTCGGTGGGCACGGTTGGGAATCTCCCGAACTTCGTGCGGTCACTCCGGAACAACAAGCTGCTCGTGATGTTGCCGACGCGATCCGACGTTTGGCCCGCGAGCTTGAAACCACTTCGGCCTCGATCGCCGAACTTGAATCCCTTCGTTCCGACATCGATCGATTGACAGAATCGCTTGAAGACGGCGACCTACTCGCGACGACTGCTGGCGATACTCCGAATGTCGCGTATCAAGCTCATCGCTTGCGCGAGCGGAGTCCGTTTATTGGTCGAGCAAATCCAGTGGCATTGCCGCTCGTTGTTGAATTCGTCGATGGCGGTATCGATGCCATCGCGAATTTCGGCACGTTGTATGAAGGTCCTCCGGGGTGTCTTCATGGCGGCTATATCGCAGGGATCTTCGACGAGGTTCTTGGTGCCGCGCAGACCCTTTCTGGTCAAGCAGGTATGACCGGTCGGCTCACGATTCATTACCGCAGCCCAACGCCGCTCAATACCGACCTGCATCTGCGAGCGCGACTCGAGTCAGTGAATGGCCGCAAGATTCTTTGTAAGGGAACGCTTCATGCCGGCGACCGTTTGTGCGCCGAGGCAGAAGGTCTGTTTATTGCGGTTGACCCGAAGAAACTGTTGGAACTCGGCGACGCTTGAATTGCACGCGATACACGTGATTAGGCATCAAGCGTTTCGGTGATGACAGCGAGAATCTCGTCGCCGAATTTGGAGACTTTGATTTCGCCCATGCCGTTGACTCGAAGTAATTCCACTGGCGTTGTCGGTTTGTGTCGAGCGATTTCGGCCAGTGTGTGATCGTTGCAAACCACGAACGCGGGCACATCGGCAGACTTTGAACGATCGGAACGCCATTGTCGTAATGCGTCGAATAACGCGTGGTCGGAGGAATCGAGCGAGTCGGGGTATTTGCCAGGTCGTTGGCGGGGACCTTTGGGGCTCTTCGGCTTGGGTTTCGAGGACTTGGTTGGCGAGCCAGAACTGCGAGTGGGAACAGTCGCGCCGTTGCCGACCGCAACCGGATCGAGTCCGGCCTCGAGCGCTTCGCATGCGGCGGCAAATGTGTCGAGAAATTCGGAGCGCTCTCGAGGAATTGGACGTTCACCGAAGGTGCGTGACTTCGCCCAGGTGCAAAGCAGTTCGCGTTCGGCGCGAGTTGCCGCGACATAAAAGAGGCGACGCTCTTCGGCCCACGCGCCCGGAGTTTTGGCGTGGCCGATCGGGACATAGCCCTGTTCGAGACCGGCCAAATGCACGATTGGCCATTCAAGACCTTTGGCCGCGTGGAAAGTGAGGAGTTCCACGGCGTCGCCGTTGGGGTCGGGTTGGTCGGCGCGTGTGGTCGCGGTGAGCCAAAGGAAGAATCCGTTGGCGGTTGGTGGTGATTCGATCGCCATGTAATCGCGAGCCATTTGCACAAGCGCATCGAGGTTGGCGCGGCGTTCAGCGGCACGATCGCTTTCGGAGTCGTCGTCGATGACGACAGAAAGCGCAAGGTCGTGGATTGCATCGGAAAAGGGGCGCGGGGTTCGGCGCAGATCGCCAAGTGCGGCTTTGATCTCGGGTTGATCGAGGAGCGGTGTGGCGCCGCGAACGCGAAACGGGATGCCCGCCGATTTCATTGCTTCTTCGATGATGGGCAATTGCGCGTTGGTGCGAACAAGCACTGCCTGATGTGCCCACAGTGCGCCAGGGCCGTGACGATCTCGCGCAGCGCGGGCGATTGCTGCCGCCTCGGCTCGCTCTTCGGGCAGTTCGCGAACCGAAGGAACGGAACCATCGGGACGAGTGGCCGATTGGGTGCCGTTGTGATCGACGCCGCGACCGCCAACGAGTAACGCATTGGCCGCGGCCAAGATCTGTGGGCTCGAGCGGTAGTTGTCGAGCAGGCGAATGGTTTCGCCTTCGGGGAATCGTGTTGCGAACGACAGCAGCAACTCGGGATCGGCGCCATTCCACGAATAGATGGCCTGATTTGGATCGCCCACAATGCAGAGATCGGTACGGTCGCCACGCCATGCCTCGAGCAACGCGTGTTGCAACGGGTTGACGTCTTGAAATTCGTCGACGAAGAGATGCGAGAAACGCCAGCGTTGTGAATCGGCGAAGGCAGTGTCGGAAATGAGGTCGCGATGACAGACGCGCAACATGTCGTCGAAATCGATGAGCCGTTTTTGGCGACGTTGATCTTCGTAGCGGGCATAGACCGCAGCGGTGGCCTCGTAAGAGATTGGTGGCTTGCGGCCAGCGGTTTTCGCTGCTTCGGGGTAGGCCTCGGGTTCGACCATGCGGGCTTTGGCCCATTCGATTTCGGCAACGAAGTCGATGCCAGGAGTGGACTTCTCGGCGCCGGTCAGCAAGCCGATCACGAAGCCGGCTTTGCGGGTCATGAGTTGCGGGGGCGTGATGTTTCGTTCGGCCCAACGAGTGCGAAGTTGCGCATAAGCGACCGAGTGGAAGGTGCCGGCGGCAACGTGTTCGCGCAAGCCCAGTGACCGAAGACGCGCAGTGAGTTCACCGGCCGCTTTGCGGGTGAAGGTGAGAGCGAGAACATGGCGCGGGTCGAGATCGCCTGTCGCCGCGCGGTAGGCGATGCGGTGGGTGAGCACGCGGGTCTTGCCGGAGCCGGCGCCGGCGAGAATGCACAGCGGCGAGGTCGACGACGTGACCGCGAGACGTTGCGCGGTGTTCAGGCCGTCGAGAAGGGCGTCGGGTTCCACCCGGCAGACCGTACTCACCGCCAGCGACAGTGCCGGGGGTACGGTTTGGAATGCCGTATCCCGAAGACGAACTTCACGCGACCGAAGAGCTGATCCTCGATCTCCACCCCCATTGGTGGTTCTTTGCCAAGTCAGCAGCGATGCTGGCGCTTGCGGTCATCCTAGCTATCGCCACATTGAGCGTGTCGTGGTTGTCATGGGCCAAGATCCCGGTCGCCCTCTTCGTTTTCGCCACACTCGTATGGTTCATGCAGCGCTATATCCGTTGGGTGAGCACCCATTTCGTTCTGACCTCTGACCGCGTCATTTTCCGTACCGGCATCATCGCCAAACACGGCATCGAAATTCCCCTCGAGCGCATCAACACGATCTTCTTCCATCAGCGCATTTTTGAACGCATGCTCGGCCTCGGCGATCTTGATATCGAGTCAGCCTCGAAGGATGGCGCGCAGCGATTCGAGGACATTCGCAATCCCAGCGCGGTGCAGAACGAGATCTACCAGCAGATGGAAGCGAATCAGATCAAAGCCGCCGACCGAATTTCCGGTGGCATCAATCGCGCCCACGGCGTTGCCGAAGCTGAATCGATTCCCGATCAAATCGCGAAACTGAGCGCGCTGCGTGACCAAGGCGTACTCACCGAGGACGAGTTCCAGAACAAGAAGCAGGAACTTCTCGGCCGCATGTAGGGCGGTCGTTAGAGCGTCGTCCGGCGGGCGCCGTCGGACGGATGCACGATCCAACCTCGCCCGGTTATCGAATTCGGATTGCTGATTGCGCCGCGATCGCAGAGCGCGACAACGCACCCGCCGAATCCGGCACCGGTGAGTCGCGCTCCGTATACGCCGGGCGTGGCATGAAGTGTCGTAACGAGGTCATCAAGTACCGTTGTGGAGACTTCGAAGTCATCGCGTAATGACGCATGGCTTTGAGTCATCAGTTGGCCGACCGTGATCGGGTCGTTGTCGCGCAATGCCGCCGCGGCCTGACGAACACGTTCGCATTCCGAGACGACGTGGCGCGCTCGACGTTGTGTCTCGCCATCAAGTGAGTTGGTGTCCGCGATCGTCGCAGTCGGGAGCGGCCCAATGCGGTTGGCAGCGAGTTCGCATGACGCACGTCGTTCGGCGTAGTGCGAATCGGCAAGTTTGCGCTCTTGGCCGGAGTGCACAACGACAATGTCGAGATTCTCCGGAAAGGGAACATGTTCGATCGCGTTGTCGGCGAAGTCGATGACCATCGCGTGGCCGGCGCGTCCAAAAACGATGCTCAATTGATCGAGGAGACCGCAGGGAACACCGACTGCCGCGAGTTCCGCGCGTTGCGCCAGTAGCGCGAGTT
>JALQSZ010000259.1 GCA_023264135.1 Acidimicrobiales bacterium | reverse complement strand
GTCCTTCTCGATGAGGGCGTGGCTTTCCCGATTCACGACGAGCATGGCCTCGCCGAACGAAGACAAAAGCGCGTTGGTCACGAGGAACGTCGCATAGCCCAAGTCCATGCCTTGGTCCGCCTGCGGGGCTGCCTCCGCGGAATCGAGGAACAGCTTGCGGCCGGCGGGCTTTGGCATCTCCGAGAGCATCTTCTGAGGCTTAGGTAGGCCCTTGAGCGGGGTCATGCCGGTAGGCGGCTCGGAAACGATAAGGTTAAAATGCGCGCCTGCTTCCGCGAGCATCGCGTACGCCTCTCCCATCGGAGTATTGCGCACTAATTTAATGCCGTCTCCCTTGGGATTACCGTGCGCGAGACCAAGTATAACGCTCGCCGCGTTGGCGGTGTTGGTTGTGATCTCATCGCCTGCGCAATAGCACGGGTTGAAGACCACCCCGCGATGGGTGTTGAGAAGTGGATAGTTCATGATGGCCAAACGTATGGAAGGTCGGCGGGCACGTCGGGAAACCGAGGCCCGTAGTATTCGGGGTCTTTGCGGACCAAGTTGGATTGATGGGAGCGATGGATGGCGCCATCGCCGAGCCAGGTCGGAGTCATCGGCTCTCCGTCAAAGATGGCGCGAAGGTAGAGGAGCTTGAACTTGCAGGTGTCCTCGTAGCCGCGCCGGCACCACTCGTCGCAGACGGCGATGCCGTAGTTGATGAGGGCGGCTTCGTAGCCGCGCCACATCCGTGTCGCGGGATGGTTGGTCCACCCGCGGGTGAATCCGGCCAAGGCACGCAGAATCTGTAGAGTTTCCACGCGCTGTTTGCCGAGTCGGCGGTAATCTAAAGCGGAGGCGGACTCCGCGAAGTCGGGATAGGGTAGGAATGTTTGCATACAAAAAAGTTGGGGCGGGAAGAAGCGCGGCTAACCCAAACGTAAACCGGTCCCTCCCGCCCCTGTTCTGGAGCAGCCCGCCTTTATCGCGGACCGAAAGTTATCCTCGCTTTCCGAAAGTTCGGCCGTCCTCGCAAATGACGGTGCCGTCCGGCGTAACATCGACTTCCTCGATCCAGTCCTCGAAGCCGATGCCGTCATCGAAGTCGCGATCACCGTCGCGAATCTGCCGGATGTGCTCTTCCATCGTGGTGAGGATTTCCTCGACGGCCTCCTCTCGCGTGGCGTACGTGATCGGTAGATCAGTATCGCCGTCGTGCCATGCCGGTTCGCTGCCGCCGGCCATATGGAATACACAGTATCGTTTTTCGTTGGTCATGGGTTGGCCTCTTTGAGTTTCTCAACGTCGTCGGGGTGGACGAAGACGACGGTCGAATCCTTTGTGCTTCCGGGGACGCGAACCACGACGCCGGCGATGTGGAATACCCGGATGCCCTGCGGAACGAGGAGGCCGTTCGGGTGCGTTTCGCGGCTAAACTCAAGGCGGACTGCTTTCGGTGTGGTCATGGTAATTCGCAGGTTGAATGGGTGATCTCGCGGTCACCGAGCGCGACGAGCATGACGGACACGTCGTAGGATTTTTTAGCCTTAAACTGGGCTGCGGCTTTTAGCTCTGCCTCGTATGCGGTATTAGCGGTAACCTGAATCTTCTGCCGTCGATAGAATGCGATGTAGGTGTTCATTGGTCTCTGGAGTTTTTCTTTTGCTTGGGTTGAAGCGTTATCGCGGCCTTCCGCAGTCGCATCGCCAACTCGGTCGCCCGTTCGGCTCGGGTTTGGTACCCCGCTTCGACTGCATCGTCCGCTAACACGTCGATTGCGGTCGCGGCTTCGGATAATAGATCGGCTATCGCTGGGTTTGCTGGTGTAGTCATGACATATCGAGTTGGTTGCGGAACCCGAGGAACGTCGGAATACGCGGTTTGTCTTTCGTGCCGTGCGGCTGGTAGCGGAACTTCACCACGCGGCCGAGAAACGTGGATGCCTTGTCCCATATCTCGCGGCGCAGCGCGTCGTCGAAGCCGGTGCCAAGGTTGAAGGTCCCGAACGTCTTGTGGTCCACAACGAGGGCACCGAGCGTACCCTTCGGAACGAGGTTGGCTTTGTGGGACGAACGCTCTGTGCGTCCGAGCGCGTTCGTCGTGGCCTCGTTCGCGTTGTGCATCTGCTCCTCGAAGCCGACAATGATGGCCTCATCGTCCTCGAACGGCTTTATCTTGGTGAGGTAACCCTCGCGGAACGTGGCGCGGCCATGCTTGTACGGGCCATCGGGATGCCGGACCATCGCGCCCTCGTAGCCCTGCTTAAGGCAGGTGTCGCAGTATTGATCGAGCCGCGCTCGGTCGCGGATCACGATCGGCCGCAGTATGGTGATGAACGGGCAGTCGAAGTCATCGACTTCGCTGATGCGGTCAGCATAGCCGCCGGAGAGGTCCCATCGGTCGAAGACCATGTAGGCGAACTCGGGCTCGCCGTCTTCTGACATGATGGCGCTGGTCACGTCCTGGAACGAGCCAGGGACCACCAGTTCGCCGTCGAGCCCGTTGAACCGGTGCAGACCGATGACGGACTGGATGAACCGATTGGGGATCGGTTTGAGCGAACGCGAGACCGCCACACCGTCGACCACGAGGCAGCGGATGCCGTCGATCTTGGGCGTGGCGAGCAGCGGATACTTGAGTGCGTCGACGTTTTCACACTGCCAGCCCGGATCAAGGCTGGAAAAGTCGTGCCAGGATCGCGGTATCCCGCGGCGGTGGTGCGGCCGACACCCGTGCCTGATTGTGCGCACGATCCGGCGGCGGCGCCCACCGCC
>JALQSZ010000258.1 GCA_023264135.1 Acidimicrobiales bacterium | reverse complement strand
CACCGTGCAAGCGTTACGTCGTGATCCGCGCGCTGCTGAACATTTTCCTCAAGACGTTCTTGAACTCCAGGCCTATCTCGGTGACGCCACACGCGTTCCCGGCGTGAACGCGACGCCCGGTCGCGGAACGCATGTGCCGATCTACATTCTCGGTTCATCGTTATTCGGGGCGGAACTCGCTGCCGTTCTTGGTCTGCCGTATGGGTTCGCGTCGCACTTCGCTCCGCATCAATTGCGCGAAGCAGTCGCGTTGTATCGCGAAAACTTCCGACCTTCCGAACAACTCGATCACCCGTATGTGATCGCGGGGGTGAATGTCATCGCCTCTGAATCCGGCGAAGACGCGGAGGAGCAATTCATCACCACACGCCGGGCGCGTCTTCGCCGCTTCCTGTTGAAGCCGAATGTCGATGTTCCCGACGCAGAAATTGATCGGATTCTTGAATCGCCTCAGGGCGCGCAGATCGCAGCGATGATGAAGCACACTGCTGTTGGCACCCCGTCGGCGGTTCGAGAGCAGTTGCTTGCGTTCACCGACTACGCCCAGGCCGATGAGTTGATGGTCTGTCACCAATCGCCCACGATCGAGGGCAGGCTGCGTTCTATCGAGCTCACCGCCGAGGCGATGGAGCTGGCCACGGCTGCTGGCTGAATGCCTGGTTCCCGCAAGAAGGAAGCAGCAGCGTCCCCTGGGAATTCCGGGGATTCTCAGGGTTCTCGAACCAGTGTCCCCATGTGGTGAACTGCCGGAATGGTTTCGGACATCTTTCGTGCGTTTCGTTTCTCTCGGATTCGAACCGGTCTCGCCGTCGTGGCCGCTCTTGTTCTCGGAAGCGTTGCGGTGCTCGCTGCCGGCTCGAACGTCGGTGCGGTAACGACGCCAGGCGCGGCCTATGCCGATTTTTCGACTCCGGTGGGAGCCAATCCATCGTGGACGAGCAGTTTGTCGATGCCGGGCGCCGCAGGTTTCCCAGCCGCGTCAATTGCCACAAACAGTCTGAGCCCGAGTGTGCCGGGCGGTTCCTCGACCTGGTTGTCGGCATCGACTCCGTTCGGTGCGCAATTCGCGTCATCGCAAAATCAGAAGTACTTCAACTTCAGTCCAACAACGGGTCAGGCAATGAGCACGACCACAATTACGTTCGCGTCGCCAACACCAGTGACGGGCTGGGGTTTTGCTCTTGGCGATGTTGACGCCGAATCAATCGGTGTGAGTGCGACCGATGCCAATGGAGCGCCAGTGGCGACGAGCGACCTTGGTTTTCAGTCCTCGTTCAACCTTTGCAACATCCCTTCGCCAAAACCATCGACCTGCACTGGTGTGGTGTCCTACGACACGCCCGCTTGGGTTCCCGGATCCAATAGCGGTGTTCTGCAAGGAAACGTGAACGACACCGTTGGTGCATCGGGTTGGTTCATGCCGGCGGTTCCACTTCGCACACTGACGCTTCGCAGTACGAACCTTTCGGGTATTCCCACTGCAAGTCTTTGGATCGCATCAAACCTCAGAGTGATTTCGGGAACAGTGACCGAGCCAGACGTCGCACCGGCACCAACAACGACAACCACCGTTGCGCCCACCACCACATCAACAACTGCTCCGACCACCACAACAACGGTTGCACCAACACCCAATCTCGATCCGGTCCCCGACGCAGTGATTCAAGTGATTGATGCAACTGGAACCGTTGTCGCCGAGACCACCACCGATGCAAACGGCGATTTCAACTTCCCGACAATTGCGCCTGGTGTATACACGCTCGTGGAAATTCCGCCGGCCGGAGCACTTCCGCCCGCGAATTTCCCGCTGACAGTTGATGTCACCTACGGCGATGCCACAGGAATCGTTGTCGTGAACGCACCCGCTGTCCCCAAGTTCACCGGCTAATCACGAGGTTGATCGCAGTCGGCACGCTCGTGTGTGGTCGTGTAAGTCTTACGACGCGAACACACGGGGGAAGCAGTGATAACGAACGACGCGTATCAACCCGGAGCTGATCCGGCGTATCGGCACCTTCCATCGGTTGGACCCCACGCGCCACTTGTTGGCGGAGCGCTGATTACGTGGGTCGAACCAACGCCAGAACATGTCGTTGGCTACAACCGGTGGTACGAGGACGATCACATGATCACCGGAGCGATGGTGATGCCTTGGATGTTCTCGTGTCGGCGATTCGTGGCGCCTCGGTCGGTACAGCACTTGCGCGGTCCGGTGGGGTCACGTGTGGCCGAACCGCTCGAAGCGGGCAAGTACATCGGCATTTATTGGATCAATGAAGGTCGAATTGAAGACCACGAACAATGGTCACTCGGTGCAAACAGGCGACTGCATGCCGAAGGCCGCGGGAGTTATCGCGGTCATGACCAAGATCCGCTTGAGGAACGTCGTCACATCTTCACGTCGTTCAGTGACTTCTTAGGAGCGACGTACCGAGACGGCGACGTTCCTCGTGTTGTTCATACGTTGGTGCAGCCCTATAAGGGGTTGGTTGTTCAGGTCATCGATGCCGCGGGTGGCAACAGATTGGAACTCGACGAGTGGCTTGCAACGCAGTATCTGCCGTCGATTGTGACTGGTCCCGTTGCTGTCGCAACGCGTTTTGCTCCACGGCCGCTTCCGCCCGACAAGTTGTCGCATGTTCGTGAACTCGACGGCGTCGAAGGAATCGTGACAGTGCTGCATTTTCTTGAATCTGATCCCGAAACTGCATGGGCAGCTCATTTTGCAACTGCCGAAGAGACCATTCGCGAGGGTGGATTCGGAACGCTCGGG
>JALQSZ010000257.1 GCA_023264135.1 Acidimicrobiales bacterium | reverse complement strand
GGAGATGTAGCCCTTGTCGAAGCGCATGCCTTCGACGAGATCCATTTCCATGCCGAACGTGTTCGACTCTTCAACGGTGATGACGCCGTCCTTGCCAACCTTGTCGAGGGCTTCGGCGATCATCGAACCGATTTCCGGATCAGCTGCAGAAATACCGGCAACCTGCGCGATCTGGCTCTTGTCGTCGACTTCAACAGCAACGGCGTGAATGCCCTCGACTGCTGCAGCAACCGCAGCTTCGATGCCCTTCTTCAGCGACATCGGGTTCGCGCCGGCAGCAACATTGCGCAGACCAGCGCCGACCATCGACCACGCAAGCACGGTGGCGGTGGTGGTGCCGTCGCCGGCAACGCTGTCGGTCTTCTTGGCAACCTCTTTGACCAGTTCGGCACCGATGCGCTCGTACGGGTCTTCGAGTTCGATTTCCTTCGCGATCGACACACCGTCATTGGTGATCGTGGGTGCGCCCCACTTCTTGTCGAGCACCACATTGCGACCCTTCGGGCCGAGGGTGACTCGAACGGCATCGGCGAGTTGGTTCATGCCGCGTTCCAGACCACGTCGTGCGGTCTCGTCGAATTCGATGATCTTGGCCATCGTTGCTTCCTCTCCGGTTGCTGATGCGGCCCGAGAACTCGGGCCCAGGGGGTTGCCTGCTGGAGTCTTCGCCCGAATGGCGTTAGCACTCTCACGCAGAGACTGCTAACAGGAAACCACCGTCGGGCCGGAATCGCAACCTGAGGAGAAAGAAACCCGGTCAGGGCCGGGCAACGACAAGGTCGGGGCTCAGGCCCCGCCGGCCACGGCCTGCATGATCGAGACGGTCACGCCATCGGGAACCACGGTGTCGAGGCCCTCCATGAAACGGACATCGTCGTCGTCGACAAACACGTTGACGTAGCGCACGAGGCTGCCGTCGTCGGAGAGGAGCTTCTCGGAAAAGCCCGGGTAGGCCGCATCGAGGCTGGCCAGGACCTGCGCAACCGTGGCGCCCTCGACCGACACGGTCGACTGACCTGAGGTCAGCGGACGGAAGACGGGGGGAACTCGGACGGAAACGCTCATGACAGAAACCTCGAAAGTGGATGTCGAACGGCGGCAATCCTAGCGAGCGACCACCGGGCCGCACCTATTGACCCAAGTTGGGCATCCGCCTTGCCCCTGAGGCCAGTCTCGCCAACGATGGAGAGGTGAGCCCGACCCGCATCCACGTCGCTAGCGCGTTCGATCTTGATGAACTCGTCGCGGCCAAAGGGTCGACAACGGTCTCGGTGTGCATCCCGGCTCGTAACGAAGAACCCACCGTGGGCCAGATCGTCGAACGCATTCGCACCAAGCTCGTTGACGCTCGGCCCCTCGTCGACGAAATCATCGTGGTCGACGACCATTCCACCGATCGAACCGCCGAAGAAGCTCGTTCGGCCGGAGCAACGGTTGTTGATGCATCGACGGTGCTTACCGAGTTCGGCCGCGGTCATGGCAAGGGCGAAGCACTTTGGAAATCGTTGTACGCGTCACAAGGCGACATTGTCGTGTGGTGCGACGCCGACGTTCGTGACTTCAGCACGCGTTTCATTTCCGGAATGCTTGGCCCACTCCTTACCGATTCCTCAGTTGGATTCGTGAAGGGCTTTTACGAACGCCCCGTCGATGGTCATGTTCGTGGCGGTGGACGCGTCACCGAACTTGTCGCGCGACCACTTCTCACGATGTGCTTTCCCGATCTTGGCGAAATCGTGCAACCACTTTCGGGTGAATACGGCGGTCGCCGCAGCGTTCTTGAACAACTCCCCTTTGTCGAGGGATATGGCGTCGACATCGCAATGCTCATCGACATCGTGAATCGCTTCGGCGCGGAAACGATTGCGCAGGTCGATCTTGGTGAGCGCATTCATCGAAACCGTCCGCTCCACGAATTGTCACCGATGGCCGCACAGGTCATGCAAGCAGCAATGCGGCGAATCGAACCTGGCCTTGTTCCCGACACGTTCACGCTCAGTCCGCCCGACCTTGATGCACACGAGATTTCCTATGCGGAACGACCGGCGCTTGCGACAATCGATTCCTATCGCCAGTTGCATCCTCGGCTGAACGGCTGAATCTCCCGTCACCAAAATCGAATCTGGCCTACGTTGCGGCCATGGATTTCGGAATCATCTTCGCCAACACCGGTGCCTACGCGACAGCGGAGGGCGCCATCACGATGGGCCAATGCGCCGAGCAAAACGGCTTCGAAAGCGTCTGGACCGTCGAACATCCCGCCATCCCCAAGGGTTACAAAAGCGAATACCCCTACTCACGCGACGGAAAGATGCCGGGCGACGAAACCGCGCCCGTTCCGGATCCGCTCATGTGGCTCACCTGGGTTGGAGCACACACGACGAGGTTGAAGTTGGCGACTGGCGTCATGATTCTCCCCCTGCGCAACCCCGTTGTGTTCGCGAAGGAATGTGCAACGCTCGACATGCTGACTAGCGGACGTTTCATTCTTGGCGTCGGTGTCGGCTGGCTCCATGAAGAGTTCGACGCGATTGGCGTTGGTTGGGAAGACCGCGGAGCCCATACCGACGATTCCATTCACGCATTGCGCGCGCTCTGGAACAACGACGTCGCGAACTACGAGGGCACCCACAGTTCGTTCTCCGACATCTACTCGTACCCAAAGCCTGCGAACGGCACCATTCCCGTTGTTGTGGGCGGCCACTCAAAGCCGGCAGCGCGTCGCGCCGGGAAATTTGGTGATGGCTTCTTCCCTGCTGACCCCCGCAAACTTCCCGAGCTACTTCCG
>JALQSZ010000256.1 GCA_023264135.1 Acidimicrobiales bacterium | reverse complement strand
CTTCGCGCTGTTGTCGTTCCTCCGTACGGAGGTGACACGCAATGGTCAAACCTCGCAATGGCGTACAACTATCTTTCGCCCGAAATTCAAAGCTTCATCGATGGTTTGCACGCTGTGAACCACAACGCGCTCCCGATTGACCGAGGTGAACTCCCTGGTGAAGTTGCGAAAGCGTTCATGTCGCGTCCGCTTCGGGCTGTTCACCCGGTTGTTCGGGTTCATCCAGAAACAGGGGAGAAGGTTCTCTTCGTCGAACCGAACTTCACCGATTACATCGTCGAGCTCTCTCGACGAGAGAGCAACCACATTCTGGCGATGCTCTATGAACATCTTCAGCGTCAGGAATTCACCGTTCGTTTCCGATGGGAACCGGGAAGCATTGCATTTTGGGATAACCGGGCGACTGCCCACATCGTTCCCACCGATATCCCAGCGGGAATGCATCGGTGCCATGAACGAATCACATTGGCGGGGGACATCCCCGTCGATAGCGCAGGAAACGAGTCCTACGCGCTCGTCGCGAACGAGTAAGCGCGTAGGCGTTATTTGAACGCTTTGAAAACCAAATACACGCCGAATATGACTTCAACCGAAATGCCGATCACCTTTTGATGGCGATCAATCCATCCGCGAAGTTTGTTGAGCGGTGGAGTCGCAATCTTTGGAAACGCAATCGCGAATCCATAGATGAGCAAGATCGGCGCGGCAGTGATGAGGAAAGCGATGGCAACGGCCACGGCTTTGTCGCTGGTGGAAACCGTTGACGCACTAATCGACCGCATCGCGGGTATGTACAAAAGAATGGTCGAGAAATTCGACACCATGATTGCCAGGCCAAGAAGAAATGCTGAAAGAAGACCCGGGTTTTTTGTGTCCTTCGATTCGCCTTCAACCGGCGCTACCGAATCATGAACAATTGAGCGAAGCACGGTCGCAAGCGCGAGGAGGAGAAGAAGTACGCCAGCAACGACATCGACTGTCTTCGTAATGGTTTCTTGTGCGGGAGAGGTCGATGTTGTGTGAGAAATGGCGAGGCCAAGAGCCGTTAGCGCCGCAAAGACCAACAGCACGCCACCCATGAATGCAGTGGAACGAGCCTTTGACCGCTTCCCGGAAAGAATCAGGAGTTCAAGAGCGAGCACAGTTGGACTGAATGCCGCGCCGATTGAGAGCGGAATGACTTTCGACAGCAGATCGCCCATAAAGAAGACGCTAACCGGTGACGTCGTGAAGGGCGGGCTGCGCGCGCCAACGCCAGCGCGAAATGCCGAGACAAATCATCATGAGTAGTGCGGTGCCAGCAAAAATTGATGTGCGACCAAAAGCGTCGTAGACCGCACCACCAACAAGCGCTGCAACAGCGGCAACAGCTAACCCTGTTGCCCCGAGTAAGCCCTGTCCTGCAGCGAGTTGGTCAGGAGGACTCGACATCGCAACGGCAACCTGATTCGCCGGCATCGTGAACGCGTCTGCAATTGCATGAATGCCAGAGATTGCAACGATGAGCCAGAGCGGTGAGATTCCGTAGGCGAATGTTGCGAGTGCGGCGATGGTGATGCTGAACGAGACAATCACAATTGGACCGCGTCGCTGTGCCAGCGCACCGCCCTTCGGCGCAAAAATGATCATGGGGACGGTGAACAAACTGAGTGTGAGTCCAATCAGCCAGGTTGCAGCTCCTTGATCGCGCAGAAGAATTGACCACAGCGCTTCAAACATTCCAATGGTGAGATAGAACGCGATTGCTGCGAATAATGCTGATTGCATCGCAGGAAGTCGGAGCAGTGAGGGCTGCTTCGAATCGGCGACCTCAGATGCAGCCCCGTCTTTTGCGGTGGTGACTCGGCCGACGAGGAAGATGGCGATCACATAAGCGACCGTGAGAACGATGAACGGGGCACGTAATCCGAAGAGTTGCGCGAGCCCAGCAGCAAGCGCTGGTCCGAGTACGAATCCAGCAACATCAAATGCTGTTTGTCGTCCGAGATTCGCTCCAACCCGCTGCGGGTCTCGGGCGATGATGATCCGGCGAATTGCAGGTCCGACCATGCCTGATCCGAGACCAAGAAGGAGTCGAGCGGCAATCCATTGCCAGAGCGGAGTCGCGAACGTCATCCAAAGCATTCCGAACGCTGCTGCAGCGATACCGATTCGCATCATGAGCACGGCGTATCCGCGATCGGAAAATCGCGCGAGAAAGAGTTGACTCAGGACGCCAGTGAAAAGTCCGGCGAACGCGATAAGCCCGACTTGGCCATCGGTGAATCCATATTTGTCTCGGATGTCGGCAAGGAGCGTAAAGACGCTTCCGTACCCGAGGGACATGAGGGCGGTGAGAAGAAAGAGGAGCACCATCGCTCGAGTGAGCGGATGGTCGTTGCCAGGTGCGTGTACCGGCGTTGTGCTGTCGTCCATCTTTTCCCCTATTTCGGTTGCAAACCTACTCTGACGACACAGTCGCAATGCGTGTCTGTCCTCGAAATGAGAGAATTTCGGCGATGACCGTCGATGAGCTGCTCCCGTTCATCTATGCATTAGCTATCGGGCTACTGATCGGATTTGAACGTGAGCGAAGCCACCCGCCAACAATCAAAAAAATTGGTGGCTCGCGGACGTTCGCTCTTGTTGCCCTTGTCGGATCACTAGCGGCATATTTTGATGACTGGGCTGTTGTCGCGGGATTCATCGCGGTATCGGCGTTTCTGATTGTTGGATATCGCCGAACAAGTCTCAAAGACCCGGGTACAACAACCGAGATCGCACTTTTCGCTACCTATCTCTTAGGGGCGCT
>JALQSZ010000255.1 GCA_023264135.1 Acidimicrobiales bacterium | reverse complement strand
TCTGACCTCACCGACGAACTCGTCGATGCGATTTGTGGAAGTGGCGTTCCGTATTTCGATCTTTCGCTCCAGCACGTTTCTTCTTCGCTGTTGCGGGGGATGAAGCGGTGGGGTGACGGTGAACGATTTGCCGCTCGGATCAATGCGATTCGCCAACGTGAACCGCAGGCGGCGTTTCGTTCCAACTTCATCGTTGGGTATCCCGGTGAAACCGAAGAGGATCACGACCAACTTCTTGATTTCGTCGAATCGGTCCGGCTCGACTGGTGCGGGTTCTTTCCGTTCTCTCGAGAAGACGGCACGCACGCTGCAGGCCTCGATTCACAGGTGCCCGAGGAACTGGTTGCGGAACGACTCGCCGAACTCACGGAACTGCAAGATCGCATCACCGCGGCAAAACGTGACGAAATGATCGGTTCGGTGGTCGAAGTCCTCGTGGATAGACCCGGAATCGGACGAACCTGGAGAGAAGCTCCTGAAATCGATGGTGTCGTCATGGTGCCGTCCGAACTCGAGCAGGGAAGTTTCGCGACCGTGACCATCGTCGACGCTCTGGGCCCGGATCTCATTGCCGCTGGTGCTTCACCGGTGGAGGAAGGCGAATCGTGAGCGATCCTTCCTACGGCCCTTCGGCCATCGCGACACCGGCGAATTACGTCACGATGCTCCGCATCCTGGTCTCGCCGTTGCTGTTTGCGATGATCAGCCATAAACCCAGCGGCTGGCTGGTGTGGGCGCTGTGGACCGCGCTCGCGCTGACCGATGGCGTCGATGGTTGGATCGCTCGACGTCACGGCACGACTCGGAGCGGCGCATTCCTCGACCCTTTGGCCGACAAGGTGCTCGTGCTCGGTGCGCTCTTTTCGCTTGTTGCCGTTGATCGGTTTCCGGTCTGGCCGGTGGTAGTCATCGCGGTGCGCGAGGTGTTCATCAGTCTCTACCGGATGTGGTGGGGTCGTCGGGGTTTGGCGATGCCAGCGCGGAAATCGGCCAAGCTCAAGACACTTGTGCAGTCGTTGGCCGTGGCCGCGGTGCTGTTCCCGCTGACTACGGACGACATCTGGCTTGGCGATGGCTTGCTTTACTTCGCAACCTTCCTCGCGGTCTTCAGCGCAATTCAGTACGTATGGGACGGCAGTCGTGCCGCGACCACGATGGAGTCTGCGACCGAGGTGAGCGACCCCTCGTAGTCGGCCCCTAACATCGGCTCTCATGGCGTTCGGCAACAAACTTCATCCTCATACCGCGTCCGCTCCGGTTGGGTTCCTTGAACTCTTCTACGACTTGGTTTTCGTCGCATCGACGATGATTCTCTCGAATGAGTTCTCGCACGAACCCACATGGCGGTCGGCGGGAGTCTGTGCACTGATGTTTATGTTGGTGTGGCTGCTGTGGTTCCACACGACCGTGCTCATGAACGTGGATCGTCGTGATGATCTCCTGCAGCGGGCGCTCATGTTCACCCAGATGTTCTTGATCTTCGTGTTGACTCTGAAGTTCGTTGATCGGTCCGTCACGAGTCCCGACTCAGTTGGCGTGTTTTACACCATCGCCGTTTTCGTTCTGGCCTTGGCATATCACCGAATCCGTAATCGTGCCGACGGCACAGGCGCTTGGGCGACGGGTCGCCGCAACCGTCTGCTTCTTGCTGGAATTGCCATGGTGATCGCGTTCGTCATTCCCGACGTTATCGATTGGATCGTGTGGGCAGTCGCGATCATGTTGCTTGTTGTCCCAACTTCCGCATCCCATTCTCGAGGATTACCGGCCGAGGCAATCGACGAACATCACCTCACCGAACGCGCCGCTCTTCTCACGCTCATTGTTATCGGCGAAGCGTTCCTCAAAGTTGCTCTTGTCATCTCGGACGGAACACTTCTTTGGGGTGATTTCTTCACGATCATTGTTCTCTTCGTCGTGTTGTTCGCACTCTTCAGCATTTACTTCGACGATGTTCCGAAAGCCGGAATTCGGCCAGGCATCCTTGGCGGCGAACTGTGGTTGCTTTCACATCTCGTTCTGCAGTTGGGCATCATCGCGTTGGCGATCGGCATGTCGAAGTTCTTGCAAATCGCCGATGGAGGGCACGTCAAAAGCTACGTGATCATCATCCTCTGTCTCGCATTTGTTGGAATCTTCGGCGGACTCGCAGGCATCGGAGTGCTGAGCAAACGAACACCAAAGAAGCCACTCTTATTGCTTCGATTGGTGACGATCGCGCTCGTGGTCGTTGGGGCAATCGTGACGTGGGACGTCAGCGCAGTGGCTCCGATTGCCTACGTGATTTTCTTGCTGGTTGTGGTTGTCGCGCACGCGTTCATCGACGAGTACCTCCAGCGCAGCACAACAATCCCTGCGCACACAGGAATAGGTCCTGATGACGAAGCGCTTGCAATCGACTACGAAGAGGGAAATTCATGAATTGCGAAGTTGTTGCCGTCGGAACAGAGCTCCTGCTTGGTCAGATTGTCGATACCAATTCCTCGTGGATCGGCGAACAACTTGCGCTTGCAGGTATTGATTGTTTTCTGCAGGTCAAAGTTGGCGACAACTGGGATCGCATCCGCGACGCGTTGCAGATCGCGCTTGATCGAAGCGATGCCGTCATCGTGTGTGGGGGATTGGGGCCAACGCAGGACGACATCACTCGCGACGTGATCGCTGATGTCATGGGTGTCGAACTCGTTGAAGATCCCGAAGTTATTGAACGGCTGCATCAGATCTTCGGTTCTCGCGGACGCAACATGCCGATGAACAACCTTCGTCAAGCACAAGTGCCAGAAGGTGCATCGCG
>JALQSZ010000254.1 GCA_023264135.1 Acidimicrobiales bacterium | reverse complement strand
TACCCACGCCCTGCGATTGAGCGGAAGCTAATGACTCAACATCACCACCGAAGACTTTGATTTCGGTTTCGGTACCTCGAACAACAACGGCTTCGATCTGTTCGCCCGGTTTCGCCATCGCCACAACCCGGTCGGCGATCGCGAGGAGTTCGTCGCTCATGCGGCGGTTCCACCGATGGTGAGCGACGAAACTCGAAGGGTCGGCACGCCGTCGCCAACCGGAACACCCTGACCATCTTTTCCGCAGGTCCCAGGCGGACCCATCGCGAAGTCGTTGCCAAGTGCATCGATTCGTTGCAGAACTTCAGGACCATTTCCGATGAGGTTGCCCTCGCGCAAAGGCTCGGTGATCTTTCCGTCTTCGATCAAATACGCCTCGGTCATGCCAAACACGAAATCTCCCGTAGCGGTATTCACCTGACCACCACCAAGATGCTTCACGTACACGCCCTTCGGAGTCGACGCGATGATCGTTTCAGGGTCGTCATCGCCAGCGAGGAGATACGTGTTCGTCATACGAACCATCGGAAGATTTTGGTAACTCTGGCGACGGCCGTTCCCCGAACTGCGTCGACCTTCTTTTCGCGCTCGCAGGTGATCCCACATGTAATCGGTGAGAACTCCGTCTTCGATCAACACGTTTCGTTGCGCGGGATTTCCTTCGTCGTCGATGGCGATATTTCCCCATTCACGCGCCATGGTGCCGTCGTCGACAACGGTGACGCCCTTCGAAGCAACTTGCTGTCCGACCCGACCACGAAAAACCGAAGCACCCTTCGAAACCAGATCGGCTTCAAGTCCGTGACCGCAGGCCTCGTGGAAGAGCACGCCGCCACCACCACTGCCGATGACAACGGGCATCTGTCCACTCGGTGCCGGTCGAGCCGCCAACTTTGTGAGTGCACGATTGGCCGCATTACGAGCGAGTTCATTGATGTCGTAGAGATCAAACAGTTCGAATCCGATTGTGTGACCAACACTTTCGCGCCCGGTTTGCATGCCGGTGTCTCCCGTTGCCACACAACTCACCGCAAAAAACGTGCGCACCGTGTCGTCTTCGACAAACACGCCATCGGTATTCGCAACGAGAATTCGCCGGCGGTTATCGCCATAGCTCACAGAAACCTGCGAAATGGCATCGCCAACCGAGCGAGCCGCGTCGTCGGCTTGTGTGAGCAGCTCGACCTTGCGCGCTTTTGGAACATCGCCTGGGTAGGTCTCGATGTCGTACCCGCGAGACGCCGAACTCCGAGTAAGAGCAACGACATTTGTTCCGCCGCCGCCTCCACGAGCCGCGGCCGCAGCTGCTTCGGCGGCAGCGAGGAGACCTGCTTCGGTGAGATCGGCGGTGTGAGCGAAACCAGTGGTGTCGCCGACAACAACGCGAATGCCCGCACCGCGATCGCGTCCCGATGTCAGTTCTTCAACACGCCCATCGTCAAGCACCGCCGACGCATTTCGCCGATCCTCGGCAAAGACTTCAGCGAAGTCGCCGCCCGTCTGCATGGCCACACCCAGAACTTCTTCGAGCACCGACTGTTCGATCATTTCTTGCCTCTCCGGACTTGCACTGAGGATGTTTCGACGGAGACGCACTCCGCTGAGTGCCGAAGCGTACCGGCGTTGTCGTTCAGCGAAGTGGCGAGAACGAAGGTCCCGAGATGCCACTCGCCCGTTCCTAGACTCTGAAGATGAACGATCCCCATCGACCGACGACCTTCGGTCCACAAAACGGCGATGGGGCCGAACCGGGACTCACCGATATTGCTTCCGTCTCGGTCGAGGGTCTCATTGATGCGGTCGAAACGGCCGGCACGAAAAGCGAGCGCCGTCACCGGTGGGCACTTCCCCTTCGCATCGCCGTCAGCCTCCTCATGTTGGGTGTCCTCTGGTGGAAGTTCCCCGAAATCAAATGGGCAGACCTCATTCCCACCTGGGACCTCAACACCATTTCGTGGCTTCTCGCGGCAACCGCCATGACCTTTGTGGGCATCGTGCTTTCTGCAGTTCGTTGGCAGGCAGTGCTCCGCGCGCTCGGACTTCGAGAACGACTTCGCGTACTTGTTCCGTTGTATTTCGCTGGCCAATTTGTTTCGAATGTTTTGCCCACGACCATTGGTGGAGATGTGTTGCGCGTCTCGCGACTGTCAAAGATCAATGGTGAACCAGAAACAACGTTCGCATCGGTCGCTCTTGAACGGCTCACCGGTTGGCTCGTACTCCCCCTCATCACGTTCTTTGGACTCGCGATCAATCCCGGTCTCCGACAGCTCGGACGCGCAACGTTGCTCGCGCTCGCGGTCGCTGTCGTCACGCTGGTCGCTCTCGTCGTCGTACTTCTCGCCGCGAACCACCCGCGCCTTGGCGGGCGATTTGCGTCGACCGAAGGCTGGAAACGATTCGTCGACGCAATCCATCGCGGCGTTTCGGAGTTGGTGCACCAACCGCTTTCCGCGCTTTCGATCCTCGTTGCCGGACTGGTGTACCAAGTCGCGTTATGCATTGCCGCACTCATGGTCGCCGCAGCGCTCGGGTTCAGTTGGCTTGGACTCACCGCACTTCTCGCGTTCTACCCCGCTGTCCTCATTCTCCAAGTCCTTCCGATCGGCATTGCCGGACTTGGCGTACGAGAGAGCGCATTTGTCCTCTTTCTCGTACCGCTCGGCGTTCCCGCTGAGAAAGCGGTTGCCCTCGGCCTCGTGCTGTACGTGATCAATGTGGTGGCCAGCCTGTTCGGGGCTCCCGCCTTTGCAGTTGGTGGTCGCAGAGGCTCTGCCGCCCCATTGACCGCTCCCCCGCAGTCCTAAACAGATTCCTCCGGTGATAGGG
>JALQSZ010000253.1 GCA_023264135.1 Acidimicrobiales bacterium | reverse complement strand
CAGGACTAATCGCGAGTCCTCCGGGTTGAGAACCAACAGTGATCGTGGTGGTGACGGTGTTCGTGGTGGTGTTGATAACAGACACGGTGCCGGAGCTGTAGTTCGCAACGTAGGCCTTGGTGCTATCGGGAGAAAACGCAACGACACCCGGTTGAACTCCAACAGGGATAGTGCCGGTGACGGTGTTTGTCGTCGTATCAATCACGGACACGGTGCCGTTTTGGTAGCTGGTGACATACGCGAAAGCGCCGCTCGGTGCAACAGCAAGACCAATTGGGTTTGGGCTTACGGGGATAGGTGAACCAACGACGGTGTTTGTGGCGGTGTTGATGATGGAGACGGAGTTGGTTCCGTTGTTTGAAACATAGGCAAAGTTGCCATTTGGTGTGAGCGAGATGCGGAATGGACTACCACCAACGCTCACAGTTGAAACAACGCTGTTGGAAGAGGTGTTGATCACGGAAATACTTCCGGATCCGTAATTCGTCACGTAGGCGAGGTCGCCGCTGGGAGAAACCGCAATTGAAACCGGGTGTGCACCAACAGCGATAGGTGAGCTTCGAACGGTGTTGCTTGGACTGTCGACGACTGAGACATCATCGCTGTTGTAGTTGGCCACATAGACGCTTGTTTGGCAGGTACCGGTCGCACCAACGGAATCGGTGTCGGCGACAACGAACGCGATCGCCACGAGTGTGATTGCGGAAATGGCGAGCGCTCTGATGACCTTCAACATGAATCGAACCTTAGGGCGAGAAAGGTGTTGTTTGTCGATCTTGCTGCGAGCACCGTTTGCATTCGCTGCGTTTCGAGGCAGTGGCGAAGTGAACAGTTCTTAGCCGGTGAACGCGGGGACAACTTCAGGATTGCTAGCGGCCGTGGTCGTGGTGGTTGTCGTTGGTGTCGGTGCTGCGCACGGGGTGGCTGCAATGCCGAGTGGATGGTTTCCAACTCCGATTGTTGTCGTCACTGCATTCGTTGCGAGGTTGAGAACAGAAACATTGTTGCTGCCGTAGTTCGTGACGTAACCCCTTGTGCCGTCGGGAGTGATCGCAATGTGTGTTGGGCCATTGCCTACGGCAACTGTTGTGGAGACGGTGTTGGTTGTGGTGTCAATCACTGAAACATTGTTGGAGTTGTAATTCGCGACATAGACAGCGCTTCCGTTGGGCGCAATGGCGAGTCCCTGAGGAGCGTTGCCGACATTTTGTGTCGTGATGATTGAGTTAGATCCGATGTCGATGACGTAGACCGAGTTGCCGGTGGAATTGGCAACGTAGGCAGTAGTTCCGTTGGGAGTGATGACGATTCCGATTGGGTTAAAACCAAGGATGACAGGTGTCGAGGTGACTGCGTTTGTCGCGAGGTTGATGATCGACAGGTTGTGGTCGAGATAGTTCGTGACGTAGGCCTTTGTGCCGTCGGGGGTGATGGCAATTCCGAGCGGAACGGCACCGACATTGATGGTTCCGGTCACCGTATTTGTCGCGACGTTGATGATTGACACGGTGTCGGAAGTTGAATTGGCGACGTATGCAGTCATGCCATCTGGCGTAATGGCAACGTCGTTGGGAGATGATCCGACTGTTAGGGGGGAGTTTGCTGCGTTTGACGCTGTGTCGATCATGGACAGGCTGCTTCCGCCGTAATTGGTGACGAAAACCTTGGCGATGCAGGTGCCGGTCGCACCAACAGATCCGGTGTCGGTGACAACAAACCCGATCGAGGCGAGTGTGATCGCGGCAACGGCGAGAGCTTTGACGACCTTGAGCATGAGCAGCACCCTAGGTCAGAGCGTGAAGCCCGACGAAGGAGAGCGGCGGACTACACGCCGTCTTTTTTGCCTCGCATGATGATGGTGCTGGGTACCTGACCGCGACCAGATCGAGCGTCAGGTTCCAACAACGCATCGACGCGGAAATTGGCACGAGCAAACGAACTGAACAGTTCGGCAACCGAGCGGGAATGAACTTCGATTCCGTCGATGTCCTGAGGCATGTCTTCGCCGTAACGACGAACAACGCGTGGCGAACCCATGGGATCGTGATCGAGCATGAGCCAGGCCGGATGGGGGAGTGACACGGTGAAGGAACCACCGGTACGCAAGACACGGTTGACCTGACGAAGCACACGATCGAGGTCTTCAGCCCGGGCAAGCGCATAGACAGAAAGAGCAAGGTCGATCTGGTCGGCGCGCACGAAGGCAAGATCGGCGAGGTCGCCATGGTGCAGTTCGAGCTTGACCTCGTTGACCTCGGCGAGTTGGCGAGCAGCGTCGAGGCGGGCGATGTCGTGATCGACTGCAATCACATGCGCACCAGCCAAGGCGAGGCTCACCGCGTTGTGGCCGAGACCAACGCCAAGTTGAAGGATCTTCTTGCCCTTCGGTGAGGTCACAAGACGAAGGGAGTCGTCACTAGGAAGATCGGGTCCCCATGTGACGGTGTCGAGCGGAAGTTCGGCACGGCCGGGAAACGAGGTCGACGGGTTGGCGGCGGGGCGAGGCGATCCGAAGTCAGTCACGGGTGAAGTCTCCCGCGCACCGCACCGAAGTCGGTGGACCGCGGGCGAATCGGTGTGCACCGCGAGGAGAACAGTCCGTCGCTAGCCTCGGCCCCCATGGGTTCCGCCTCACGACCCTTCCGCGGTGCCCCAAACGGCAAAGGCGGCGAGATCGATTACCGCCTCGCGCGCCAGCACCTCATTTCTGAATATAAGAAGGGTCGGCTCGCCCAACACGAGGTGTGCGATGCGCATCCGGAACTGGTGCGGGCCGCTCGTGAAGTCGGCCAGCCCACCAGCGAGGACTGCCCCATCTGCCAGGACCACA
>JALQSZ010000252.1 GCA_023264135.1 Acidimicrobiales bacterium | reverse complement strand
CCGAACTCGATGCCCTGCGTGCAGAACTACAAGCTCGAGGGTTACGACGCGCGGATCTGCTCGATGACCCGTTCGCGCAGTTCGACTCGTGGTTCCAGTTTGCCGTTGAAGTCGATGTGCATGAACCGCACGCAATGGTCGTGTCGAGTGTGGGCGCGGATGGCATGCCGTCGTCGCGACACGTGCTGCTGAAGGGTTTCGATCATGGTTTCGTGTTCTTCACGAATTACACGAGCCAGAAAGGTCGCGAACTTGTTGGTCATCCGCAGGCAGCGATCTGTTTCCCTTGGAACATCCTTTCTCGCCAGGTTCGTGTTGTTGGAACCGTTGAAAAGGTGACCGAGGGAGAAAGCGACGAGTACTTCGGCACTCGTCCGCGCGACAGTCAGACCGGTGCGTGGGCCTCGCACCAAAGCGAAGTAATCGCCGACCGTTCGGTTCTTGAGACACGTTGGGCTGAAGCCGCAGAACGGTTCGACGGCGTTGAGGTTCCGAGACCACCGCATTGGGGTGGCTTTCGCGTACTGCCGCGCGAGATCGAGTTCTGGCAGGGCAAGCCCTCACGGTTGCATGACCGCTTTCGCTACACCGTCGACGCGTCGCAGCCAACTGGTTGGCGAGTCGAACGATTGAGTCCCTGAACGCACAAACGTTTAGGGCAAGACCTTCATGACTTCTTCGGCCAACAAGTGAATGTGGTCGAGATCATTCATATCGAGAACCTGCAAGTACATGCGTGTTGCGCCGGCTTCAGCAAATGACGCGATCTTGTCCAGCACCTGCGCGGGTGAACCAGCGGCGCCGTTCTGAATCAGTTCGTCGACCTCTCGACCGATGTTCTGCGCGCGTCGAGCGATCTCCGCGTCGTTTGCTCCCACACAGAGGACCTGCGCGACGGAATAGATCATTGATTCGGGATCGCGGCCTTGTGCTTCGCACGCGGCGCGCACGTTGTCGCAGGATCCTCGATAGATCTCAAGTGGAGGGAAGGGAAGATTGAACTCGCTCGCGTACTTCGCCGCGAGCGCGGGTGTGCGTTTGGCGCCGTAGCCACCGATGATGATCGGCGGACCACCAGCCTGCACGGGTTTCGGAATTGCCGGACATCCAACGAGGCCGTGGTACTGACCTTCAAACGAATACTGCGAATCGAGTGGGGTGTTCCACATTCCCGTGATGATCTCGAGCTGCTCTTCAAGAATGTCGAAACGTTGACCAAGTGTGGGGAAGGGAATGCCATAGGCGGTGTGCTCATCGTCGAACCAGCCCGCACCGAGACCAAGTTCGATACGGCCGTCGCTCATGTCGTCGATCTGTGCGACCGCGACTGCCAACTGCCCAGGCAAACGGAATGTCGCGGACGCGACAAGAGTGCCGAGGCGAATCGTGCTGGTTTCGCGAGCAATGGCTCCGAGCGTGACCCAGGAATCGGTCGGGCCAGGCAGAGGATCGCCTGCGCCCATGCGCAGATAGTGATCGGAACGAAAGAAACCGTCGAACCCGAGTTGTTCGGCGAGTTGGGCAACAGCGAGTTGTTGACGATACGAAGCGCCCTGTTGGGGCTCAACAAAGATGCGAAGTTCCATGCCCGGAGGCTACTTGTCGTTGGCTCGCGCTTTGCTGAGTAACGCGATGAACACGATGATCGCAATGACAAGACCGAGGATGAGGCCGATGCGGGTTGGGCCAACATCATTGATCCACTGTGTGATGTGGCCGTTGAGGTTGAACATCCAACCGGCAACGCCGCCGCCCGAGGTGTTGCCGTTCAACACGCGCAGTTCGTACCAGCCGTAATAGGCGACATACAGACCAGCGAGTACAAGCAGGACGCCGGAAATTCGATTGATGTAGGGCAGTACGCCGCGCATCTTGCGCACGATTCCTTGGCGAGCCAACGCGATGGCAAGTGTGAGAACAATGAGCACCAGTCCCATGCCGAGGGCGTAGGCAACAAATGCGCCGAGACCAACGAAGAAGTTCTGTTGATCAATCACAGTCGAGATCGCGGCAATGAACAACGACAGTGTGCAACTCAACGAAACGAGTGCGTACGAAATGCCGAAGACGAATACCGAGCCCAGTTCGCGACCTTCAGGCCCCTTGGAAATCTTGGGAAGACTCACCGTGATCTCGCGTCCCATCAGCAACCGAATGCCGAGGAAAACGAGAACTATTCCGAGAACGATCGTGAGCCACGGCAGTTTGTCGTTGATCGAGGAAAGAATCGGATCAAGGACAAGCCCGAGAATTCCGAACACGACGACAAATCCCGCCGTCATTGCTGCACCAACCGCAAGCGCTCGCAACACCGTCGCGTCGGCACGGTTGTCGGTGTCGCGAGCGTTTTCGAGACCGAGGAAGTACGACAAATACGCCGGCAACATCGCGAAGCCGCACGGGTTAAACGTGGCGACCATGCCAACACCGAATGCGTACACAATCGCCGAGTTCATGTCACTTGCCCGTAGCGGTCTTTACGAGTTCAGTGAACTGCGCTTCGGTGAGCGCCCCTGAATGTGTCGCCAGAATTGTCCCGTTCGAACTGACTAGCACGGTGTAGGGAAGTCCGACACCGCCAAGCGATCGAAGGATTGTTCCTTTGGTGTCGCGACCAAGGGGATAGGTCACACCAGTGCGAGTGGCCATTGCTTGGCCGAGTTCGGGAGATTCGAAGTAGTCGAGACCAAGAACATCGATGTCATTGCGATTCGCTTGCCACACGTTTTCAAGCGCAGGCATTTCGCTCACGCACGGAACGCACGTCGATGACCACACATTGAGAAGGAGTGGTTTGCCATTCGGTGTGAGTTCTTTGGTGGCGCCGTCGAACGCGACGTAGGTG
>JALQSZ010000251.1 GCA_023264135.1 Acidimicrobiales bacterium | reverse complement strand
TCGGGGTCGCTCGTCGCGGTGATTGCGAGTCGGTAGCCATCCACCTCGCCAGAGGCGTATGGACGCTTGTGACAGATGACCCCGGCGAGGTCGGCGAACGCATCAAGGATTTCGGGGGCCACGACATCGACGGTCGCACCACACACGACGAGTTCCTTTGTCTTCGACAGCGCCACGGGCCCACCACCGACCACCAAACAACGACGCCCTGCAAGCGAAAGATTCACCGGGTAGAGCGGCTGATCGAATGGCATGTCAGCTCACTGCTTCTTTCGAAGCTGCGTTCACACCGAGTTCTTCGCGCAGCGATTCACCAATTGACTCGCGCTGTCCATAGAAACTCAACACCTGCAGTTCCAGCGCGAGATCGACTTTGCGAAGTTGCGCATGGTCAGGAACGGTCACGACCGCAGGAGCAAAATTGAGAATTGATGTCACACCAGCGGCGACCAATTTGTCGGCAACTTCCTGCGCGCCTACTGCAGGTGTCGCGATGATGCCGATCGCGATGCCGAGTTCCGCAACGAGCGCGGGAAGTTCGTCGAGATGACGAATTTTGTAGTCGCCGAACATGGTTCCGACCTTCGAAGGATCTGCATCGACAAGTGCAGCGACAGGAAAACCGCGATCGCCAAAGCCGCCATAGTTCGCGAGCGCGGCCCCGAGATTTCCGACACCAACAATTGCCACCGGCCAGTCGCGGGTGAGTCCAAGTTCGCGACTCATTTGCACCAACAGGTGATCGACGTCGTAGCCCACGCCTCTGGTGCCGTAGGAACCGAGGTAGGAGAGGTCTTTGCGCACCTTCGCCGCGTTCACGCCGGCGAGCTCCGCGAGACGTTCCGAGGAAATCGTCGTGACGTCCTCGGACTGCACTTCGAGCAGGGTCCGCAAATACACCGGCAGTCGAGCCACGGTGGCTTCGGGAATTCGGCGGCGGCGGTCCACGGGTCCCCACGCTACCGACCTTGTTCGTTTGTTCACAAAGTCCCCCTGACCAACGTTGCCTTGGGGTCCCGGGGCCTGCCGCCCCTACGCTGGGGCCATGCACGCCGCCCTCGCTGCCGCCGCCACCCTGGTGTCGTTGGCGTTCGCCCTCTCCACCGGCGAACGATGGCTCCGAGGCCGGAAGCGACACGAAGCGGCCTGGACCATCTCACTTCTGATGTTCGCCCTCGGTTCAATCTCACTGTGGTGGGGCGCGGGCATGGGGTGGGGCGAGTGGTCGTTCAAGTCGTTCTACATCTTTGGCGCGATTCTCAATGTTCCGTTCCTCGCGCTCGGCACCGTCGAGTTGTTAGCCGGACCAACTCACGGGCGTCGTTGGACCGCGATCGTCACGGTGCTCGGCGCGTTCTGCGCGGGAATCGTTGTCGCCGCTCCGCTCACCGGCATCATCACGTCCGATGTTCTGCCACAGGGCAAAGAAGTGTTCGGGCCAGGACCACGAATTGCTGCCGCAGTTGGCTCCGGTGTTGCCGCACTCGTCATCATCGGTGGAGCGATGTGGAGTGCATGGCGACTCTTTCGAGCCTGGCGTGCAGGAGCCGATACGCGTGCCCCACAATCGGGCGCGCCGTCACTACGCCGACTTGCGATTGCCAATCTTTTCATCGCTGCCGGAACACTGATCCTCAGTGCCGGAGGCATTCTTAATTCCGTCGTGAATGAAATGGACGGATTCGCCATTTCTCTCGTGGCCGGAATTTCCGTGATCTTCGTCGGATTCTTACTGACAAGTTCGCGCACAGTTGCGCAACTGCGCGCCGTGCCCGAACCCGAGGCGTGGCACGCTCCCGTTATCGACGTTGCTTAACGAGCGAGAACGAACAACTGCATCACTGCTGCAAACAAAATGATGAACAGCAGCGTGCCGACAGCAATAACGGTTCCGGGTCGCATAACGATTCCTCAGCTTCGGCGCTGGCCGAGTTGCACTGGTGTGATCACACTGGGTGGACGAGTTTCATCGAACTGTTCGAAGGTCACGGCAGAGGTACTGGTAAGTCCAAGTTCCTCGGCCGCGGAATGCTTGTCGAGAACGATGGTGACGAGGCCATAGGAATCGACGAGTAAGCCGATTTCATTGGGATCAAGATCAGCGAACGTGCCGACTCGACGAGCGACTCTGGCACCGTCGTCCATCACGATTCGAACGGTGTCGTCGAATCGCTCGAGTTCTTCGGGATCGACATTGAGTTGTGCGTTTCCGTAGTGATCGACCCACAACACTTCCGCATGAAGTCGACCCTCGTCTTCGCGCGTGAGAGGAATCATTGCGGGGAAGAGCGAAATCGGATCGATGGCTGGGCCGAGTTCAGCGAGATCGACACCGTTGCAAAGATGCGCTGCCGCTGGGGCAAACACGTCGCGACCGTCGAAGGTTCCGGGTTCGGTGGTGAATCGGAACTCGGGATTCACAATCTCAACAGCGCGATCGGCGCCACCACAGAGCTGCACCACGGGTGCAAGCACCCCGTTATCGGGTCCGACAAGCACAGAGGATCCCCCACCAATTTCAACCGCAATTGGTCGACGCGGAGTGCCTACCGTCGGATCGATTACTGCGACAACGACACCGGGTGCCAAATAGTTCGCGGCGCGAACGAGAGCGAGACCACCAGCGCGCACGTCGTACACCGGGATGTCGTGCGTGATATCGATCACGCGAACTTCTGGTGCGATCGAACGAATCACCGAATGCACGACGCCAACGAATTCGTCGACGCGTCCGTAATCGGACAGAAAGGAAATGGTGTCGTAGCGAGGCATGGGAGGGTCAGGTTACCGGCGGGCCGGTGAGGTCAGTCCTGTCCGAGTTGACGCGAACGATCCGTCGCAGCCGCAAC
>JALQSZ010000250.1 GCA_023264135.1 Acidimicrobiales bacterium | reverse complement strand
TCGGAGTCGCTCCCGAAAATGCCGTGTTCCTCGACGACGCGCCGGGGAACATCGTTGCGGCACGCGCAGCGGGAATGCACGCGATCCTCGTTGAAGATGATCACACCGGAGCGTTCGCAGAGCTCGATCGACTTCTTGCCGAAGGTTGATCAGTCGAACCACCTCGGTGTGTCGACGCACATCTTTCCTAAATGACGGTGAAGCACCAGCTTCGGCTTGAACTCACCGATGGCCCGAACGCGGTTTGCCAGTACGTGGCAATCATGCAGTTCTGACCTGCAGGAAGGGTTTCGTACACCTTCCCCGGACCGGCTTTGAACGTGACCTGATTGGTTTGCGGCACGACGTAGGTCTGATCAAGCGGAAGTGGGATTCCGTTCAACGTGAGTGTTGCTTCGTATCCCGGCGCCATGTCGATCCCGATGATGTCCTGCTGAAGGATCTTTGCTCCCGGGGTCGGGATGAGGCGCTGAATGCGACCGCCATCGAGTTCAGTGGTGTCAGAGGTTCCGAGGCGAGCGACCATCACGATGCACACCGCGGCGATCAGGAGCAGCGCGGCGTAGGCGAAATAGCGCGGCTTGAAACGTCGGGTTGACGTCGGGGTCGACGCAGCCGGTGGAGTGGAAGCGTCGGTGTCGGTCGCAGGATCAGAAGTGGCCACGTGGAGAGTCTGCCCGGTCCTGCCTCACGAACGGGTCTCGGGTGTGACGTTTTTCCGTCACGTTGTCGCCGGGGGTGACCGAAATCGGCAAAGCCGAGAACTAGCCTCACCCCGTGTCCAACGCCCGTGCTGCCGACCGCATCGGTCAGGTGCTCGGGGGGCGCTACCGGCTGCTGGCCCCCATCGGCACCGGGGCCTCCGCGACCGTCTACCTGGCCGATGACGTGGTTCTTCGTCGTCGCGTCGCGGTCAAAGTGCTGCACGATGCGCTTGCGAGCGACGCGTCATTCTTAAAGCGATTCCAGGCCGAGGCCCGTTCAGCGGCAGCGCTGAATCATCCGCACATCATGGCGGTGCACGACTGGGGTCAAGGCGAGGTTCCGTATCTCGTCACCGAACTCCTCGACGGTGGATCCCTTCGAGCAATGCTCGATGCCGGGAACCTTCTAGATCTTGCGCAAGCACGAAATGTCGGCGTCGATACAGCTCGAGCGCTCGACTACGCGCATCGCCGTGGGTTTGTTCACCGCGATATCAAGCCTGCCAACTTGTTGTTCGACGACGAAGGCACGTTGCGCATCGCCGACTTTGGGTTGGCCCGCGCGCTCGCCGAAGCCGCATGGACCGAACCTGCCGGGGCAGTTCTCGGAACGGCGCGCTATGCGTCGCCGGAACAAGCCCAAGGCGTCGTACTCGACGGCCGAAGCGATGTGTACTCACTCGGGCTTGTCATTATCGAGTCGGTTACCGGACAACTTCCGTTTACCGCCGACACCACGCTCGGAACATTGATGGCGCGCGTCGATCGCAACGTTCCCGTGCCCGACGTTCTTGGCCCGTTGGTTCCTGCATTGCGCGCTGCGGGTGTACCGAATCCTGCTGATCGTCCCGATGCTGCGGAATTCGCAACGATGCTGATGGCTTCAGGCGACCTCGGTCCCGCCGCGCCGCTGCGTTTAGCCGGAACCGTTGCCCTGCAACCCGACCAGCTCGATCCGCGCGAACCCACAACGATTTATGTCCCCGAACAGGTGGTGCTTGGAGACACGCCGGTTGTGCCTTCAACAGGACCGACCTTTGCCGATCCAACAATTGCCAATGAACTGTTCGCTCCTGCGCAACCAGTCACGCGCACAATTGACCGTCCGGAAAGCGCAGCAGTGGCGACCGCCGCGCGTTCAGGCGAAGGTCCTCGGCGGCGAGTGTCAGGGAAAGCGATTGCTGCTGTTCTCGCGTTCTTGCTCGTTGCCGGAGGCGCGGCCGCGTTCTTCCTCTTGCGCACTCCGAGCCACACGCTTTCGGACTTCACCACCATGTCGGTTTCGGTTGCCCGCGCGGAACTCGAAGCAAATGGTTTCAAGGTCGCCGAGAACGGCACCTATTCAGAAACCGTCGCCATCGACACAGTGATCTCTCAAGACCCTGTTGCCGGAACTTCGCTTGCAGAAGGTAAGACCGTCACGCTTACGGTGTCGTTGGGACCGCCGCCGGTTCCCGTTCCCACTGATCTTCCGGGGAAGACCATCGATCAGGCCTCGGCCGCGCTCAGCGCTGCCGGACTCAAACTCGGTGTGGTGACCGACGCGTTCGATGAAACGGTGGCGAAGGGAATCGTGCTTTCGCTGGCCGATGGAGTTGCCGCCGAAATGCCGAAGGGTTCGGCGATTGGTTTGGTCGCGAGCGCCGGGCCAAAGCCACGAACAATTCCCGATATCGCCGGCAAGTCGATCGCCGAGGTCACGCCACAACTCGAGGCGCTTGGTCTCAAAGTGAATCGCGTCGACGACTATTCCGACACCGTCGCCGAGACAATGGTGATTTCAAGCTCTCCTGCCGCAGGTCAAACCGCGGCGAAGGGAAGCACGGTGACGGTCACCGTGTCCAAGGGCAAGAAGCCCGTCACGATTCCAGCGTCGATTGTCGGGAAAACCGTTGCCGATGCCAGTGCGCAACTCACCGCTCTCGGACTCACGGTCAGTGGCGTTACCGGAAATCCCACAAAGAACGTCACCGGATCAACACCAGCGGTGGGAACCCAGGTGAAATCGGGGTCGGCAGTGGCGTTGGTGACCTCGCCGTAATCGGCGAATCAGAGCGCCGCCGATACGATCGGCAACCGTGACCACGACCGACCATCCCACGAGTTCTGATGGAGATGGAGTCGGGGGCGACGACTCGGCAATCGAT
>JALQSZ010000024.1 GCA_023264135.1 Acidimicrobiales bacterium | reverse complement strand
GGAGATGCGATTCCTTGCGCAGAATCGAATTGCGCCAATTGTGAGTTCTGCGCGATTTGTTGGGCCGCCAACTGCTGGTCTCATTCGCGTCGATCTTCATGACGACAATGGCAACGGACGCTTAACGGCTGCTGCAGTTGTGCGTGTCGCGGCGTTGCCCTGATTTATCGGAACGGGTCTCGAACGAGATTTCCGAAACCAAGGTCGGTCACGCAGACATCTCCGCCAGTTGCCGTCACCGTCATGGTTTTACCGCCGCCTGGGATGTAGAAGAGCGTGTTGCTCACGCCATTCGGAATGGTGAACGTTGTTGGATCAGCATTCCAGTCGACGGTGATCTGAACATCGCTGCGAGTGGCGGCAGTGAGTGATCCGTACCAGGTCCATGGAAATGGATCGCCGTTCATTGTGAGCAGTTTGGGAACGCCATTGTGAAGATCGATGTTGCAAAGACCGTTTTCGTACTGCGGAACGGTCTCGTGCGAATTCCCTGCAGGGACAACAGTTCCGTCTTCAAGGACCATGTATGGGTCAATCGCCGCATCGGCGAATTTCCACGGCCCAGCCATTGGTTGGAGAACGACGTACGTGAAATTCAAATCGTGAAGAAAGATGCCGTTGATGATGGAACTGCTCACATATTGGCGAATCAGGGTGACGGGGTGGCCGATTTGTTCCGAAGATCGGAGTGCGGTTTCCGAGTACGCCAACGCTGGTGCAGGCTCAAGAAGTTTGCGCATGCCGTTCATGTTGTTCACAGCAATTGCGAGCACCGCAATTGACGCAACAGCGGTAAGCGCCACTCTCGGGAACATTGAGAACTGGATGGTTCGGACGCCTTGAGGCCGACGTCTTGGCGTGTCGCTAAAGAGCCCGCCGCCAATAGCGAGTCCGACGAGCAGGATTGTCGGAAAAACCAACTCTGCGTAGTAACGAGGATTAAGTGTCCACTCTCGTCCGGAGAGAACCACCATTGCGAGGTTGACCAAAAAGAAACCAGCGATGATCACCCAGTACCGGAGGACGTTTCTGAATCTGGCGAGAGACCAAGCGACGAGCCCGATAACGAAAATCGCGGTCAGCCACATTTGGGCTGAACCGGTGAGGTCGAACATCCCAGGACCTGGTGCGGCGATACGGCCGACTGGAAATGGTCCCCCCGAAAAACTGGGAAGAAAGACTCGGAAAAAGGGATCGAGCGTGAAGTCTGAGAGACGAGATGCTTCGAACTGAGGTCGATACGGCGACGTTCGCGTAACGAGTTGGTAGATCACTGCGTAAATGAGCGTCGTCGCAGTCAGGATAATCAACGGGACCTTGGCTTCACGGAGTCGATCTCGTGCCTTGGATCCGCTAGTGGGCGTCAACCGAGTTGCTGCGACAAGAAGAATCAAGAACGGTGTGATGGTCAAGCATTTTTCAAAAAACAGTGAACCGATCAGCACGGCGAGCGCAGGAAGGGCGGCGTCGAACTTTGATTTCGTCCGGATCGCTCGCTGCAAGAGCAAGAGCGCTGCAGGAAATGCGATTTGCAGCGGTAAGTAAATCGTGATCGTGCACCACCACATCAACGTCTGGAAGATGAGCACTGATCCCACGTAGACGGCAAAGAGAAAGAACGTGAGCAGGCGTGCTCCGAGAAGCCCTCGGAGTGCTCGCCATGTAAGGAATGAAGCTGCTAGTTGCATGGCAGCGGTCACAGCGACCACTGCTGACCAGTTCATTCCAAACAGCCAGTGAACGGCGCTTACGAGCGCCAAGACTGCCGGAATGAGATGACCGTTGAACTCGTGGAACAGGGTCCCGGGGAATCCTCCGGCGCGGCTGGCTAGGAGAAGTTCGGCGTAATCGTCTTGTTTAAACCACGTTGTGGATGTTGACCACGCGAAATAGGCGACCTGAAGCGCAATCAAGACGAGCGCAGCGATATCGATCGATCGAGGCGAAAGTGATCGGCGTTGTGTGTTTTCCTCGACCGTTTGAACGGGAACTGCCATGTCTTTGAGTCTCGCATGGGGATGGGGGTGGCCGGAGTCACAGCCACTCCAAATGTCATCCAAAGCAAGGCGCCGGTATCGTCTCCACGGTCGAGGCGGCGATTGGCGGCCCGGAAGGATTTCCCCCCGAATGTCGAACGTTCTCTATCGAATTGGTCGCGTCTGCACCCGTCGTCGTTGGCGTGTGTTGTTCGCGTGGATTGCGATTGTGATCGCGCTCGTCGTGGTGGGGAAGGGCGCTGGTGGTGAGTTCATAGACCGGTTACAGATTCCGGGAGTTGAATCGCAAAAAGCAACCGATCTTTTGTTGAAGACCTTCCCTTCGCAGGCCGGTGGGTCAATGCAGGTGGTCTTTCACGTCCCAAGCGGAACGGTCACCGACGAACCCGCAGCCTCGGCGATCGCCGCATCAATAGATGCGATGGCGAACGTTCCGCACGTAGTTCAGCCGTATCCTGCGTTGCTGAAACAAGTTTCCGCCAACGGGACAACGATTCTCACGACAGTGCAGTTCGACGATGAAGTTCGAGCACTTCCGCGGTCGGTGTATCACGAGGTAGTTGCAACGACCGATGTTGCAACGAATGTTGGTGTGCAGGTCGAATACGGCGGCGAATTCCCACGCTTGATGGAACAGCCGACACTTGGTGGCACCGAGGGAATTGGACTCCTTGCCGCAATGGTGATTCTTCTGTTCGCGTTCGGTTCTGTCATCGCTATGGGTCTGCCAATCGGGACTGCGCTGTTTGGCCTCGGCGCTGGTACTGCGGCGATCACGTGTCTTTCGGCGTTTGTTGACATGCCGTCAACTTCAGAAATGCTTGCATCGATGATCGGCCTTGGAGTCGGCATTGATTACGCCCTCTTCATCATCACGCGCCATCGCGCCGGACTGCATCGTGGACTGACGGTTGAAGATGCTTCCGGGCGTGCAATCGCTACCGCAGGTCAAGCGGTGTTAATTGCTGGTGGAACGGTTGTTATTGCTATTTGCGGCCTCGCTGTGGCGGGGATTCCGATGATCACCTTTATGGGAATCGGTGCAGCGATTGTTGTTGCGGTGATGGTGATGTCGTCACTGACGTTGTTGCCGGCATTGATGGGATTCGCCGGTCACAACATCGATCGCTTTGGTCTTCCCGGAACGAAACGAGTGAGCGAAAATTCAACCACCAACGTTGAAGGTGAGTATCACGGTTGGGCTCGATGGGCTCACCATGTTTCACGTCACCCGGTGGTGTATCTCCTCGTGGGGCTTGTTGCGGTACTCGCGCTCGCCGCGCCGATTCTTGATCTTCGTCTCGGGCAAACCGATGCAAGCCAAAGTCCGACTTCGTCAACGCTTCGACGCAGCTACGACCTGTTGGCCGACGGGTTCGGTCCAGGTTTCAACGGCCCGTTTGTGCTTGCGGTCGATATGGAGGGAACCACTGTTCCCCCGGATCAGGTCGTGCAGCAACTCAAGGCGGCGCTTGTCGCTGACCCGAACGTCGCGCAGGTAACGCGAGCAGTCGTTGGTCCCGACGGAAAGTCGGCAGTGATTCAAGTGATTCCGAAGAGTGCTCCGCAGGACAAAGCAACGAGTGAACTCGTTGCCCGACTGCGTAGCGATGTCCTGCCACCAGTTCTCGCAACGACTGGAGGCTCGGTGTATGTCGGTGGGCAAACGGCGACGTTTATTGACCTCAGTAACCGAGTCGCCGACCGCCTTCCGCTCTTTATTGGATGTGTAGTCGGACTTTCGTTCATTCTGCTGATGATCGTGTTCCGCTCAATTCTGGTTCCGCTGAAAGCGGCGATCATGAACTTGCTTTCGATCGGTGCGGCCTACGGCGTCATCGTCGCTGTCTTCCAGTGGGGTTGGGGAGCGCAACTGTTTGGCGTGCACCAATCGCTTCCGATTGTGAGCTTCATCCCCATGTTTATGTTCGCGATCCTGTTTGGGCTTTCGATGGACTACGAAGTGTTCATCCTCAGTCGCATTCGTGAGGAATACAACCATTCGGGAGACAACACAGAGTCAGTGATCGTCGGAATTACGGCAACGGCTCGAGTCATTACATCGGCAGCACTCATCATGATTTCGGTGTTCATCAGCTTTGTCTTCGGTGGCGAGCCGACAATCAAAATGATGGGGCTCGGCCTGGCCACCGCTGTCTTTGTCGACGCAACAATCATCCGAATGGTGCTGGTCCCGGCGTCGATGCGCTTGATGGGCAACGCCAACTGGTGGCTCCCGAAGTTCCTGGATCGGATCATTCCGAATCTGGACATCGAAGGAGAGAGCCAACTTCCGCCCGCAGAGTACGAAGTTGCCGACGAGCCGGCGAAAGAAACCGTTTCTGTCTGAGCGTCGCTCTACGCTCATCTGCCGTGTCTAGCGATCAAGGTTTGAACTAATGGTGTTTGCCTACGCGGCAGCGATTCTTTGTGCAGTGTGTTACGGCCTTGCCTCGGTGCTGCAAAGCATTGGCGCACGCCGCGTTGAGGCAAGCGAATCGATCGACGCACGATCACTTGCGCGAATCGCGACACAGATTCCCTATCTGGTTGGTCTCGGACTCGACGGCACTGCGTGGTTGTTGTCGCTCTTAGCTCTGTCGCGGCTTCCACTGTTTGTGGTGCAAGCGATGGTTGCTGGTGCTATCGGATTCACGGTGTTATTCGCGGCGCTGTTCCAGCATTTGCGACCCACGGGACGCCAGGTCGCATTCATCCTCGTGCTCGCTTCAGGACTTTTGGGCCTCGCATTGAGCGGCGCTCCCGAGGAAGCTCGTCGCACGCCTCCTGCCTATTCGTGGGGCATGTGGGCTGGCGTCATCGTGATTGCTGTCATCGGGGCAGTCGCCGCGAAAAACATGCGCGGAGATAAGGCAGCTGCTGCGTTGGGATGTTTGTCGGGCCTCGCGTTTGGTGGCACGGCGTTGTGTGCAAGGGCACTGGTTGCCGATGTTTCCATTTCTGATCTTCGTGATCCGCTCTTGTGGGGAATGCTCGCGTACGGTGCTCTCGGCTTGATCTTTTTTGCCTCTGCATTGCAACGCGGTTCAGTCACGGTTGCAACGGCATGGCTGTTTACAGCCGAAACTGTTGTTCCATCGATCATCGGATTGACGATTTTGGGCGACAGTGCACGACCGGGATTCGCGCTCATCGCTGCAGTCTCCTTTGTCGTGACAATCGTTGCTGCTGTTGGTTTGACGTTGGTATCGCCACCGATGGAGTGACCTTTCAAGGTCGTCTCCAAATCGCTTCAGCATTTGGTCATCTTGGGTCGTTGAGCGGTCCTTGGTACCTTTGATGCACGAGCTGGAAACATGCATGGCTCATGAATTGGTGGTCTTCAATGGGTGGGGCAAATTCGGACACGCTGGGATCCCGCCTCATTGTCGGAAGCGGATTCATCGGATCTACGCTCGCCGCTAGTTCCTCTCGAAGAGGGCATCGAACTCGGGTGCTTTCCCGAAGCGGTCGGAGCGGAACGGTTCGTGACGAGTGCGCGCCCGTCGACTGGTGCGTAGGAGACGCTGCTGACCAAGACCTCATGCGGCACGCGCTTCAAGATATCGACGAAGTGTTTTGGTGCGTCGGAAGCCGACTTCCGGCCGAATCCGAATCTGATCTTGTTGGCGCGATTTCTGATCGTTGTACACCGCTTGAACAAGCACTTGATGTCTTGCGAGAGATGTCCGCATCCCCGAAGCTGTATCTGTTCTCGTCTGGCGGAACGGTCTACGGCGAATCCACTGGCGGACCAGTTCCTGAGTCTGCTCCGACGAATCCAATTACTGCCTACGGAATTGCAAATGTGAGTGCAGAGCTCGTGGCACGACGTTATTCAAACGAGACAGGCAACCCGGTCACGATCTTTCGTTGCGCAAATGTTTATGGACCGGGCCAGCAAGCAGGTCGGAGTCAAGGTCTCTTGGCGGCGACTTTGTCGGCAGTTCGATCGGGCGAGCCGCTCGTGATTTACGGAGATGGCCAGTCACTGCGTGATTACGTCTTCATCGATGATGTGGTGCGTATGGTTGAAGGCATTGCTGCGCTTGAGAGTGCGCCCGACGTTGTCAATATCGGCACTCAAACTGGGTCCACAGTCGATGAAGTTGTTCGCTTGGTTGAGAACTGCCTGCAGCTGGAGGTGGTGTGCGAGTACCGAGATGTTCGTCGTAGTGATTTACGATCGATCGTGCTTGATACGTCGCTTGTCCGGTCGCTAACAGGAGTAACGCCAGTGACTCTCGAGGATGGGATTCGGTTGACAATTCTCGATGCGGAGGGGCGAAAGTGAGTTCGAAGGATGCACCTCGAATCATCGGACGACTTCCCAAAACCGATGCTTCGGTGCGGGGATGGATGCGTTCATCGATCGGGGGCTTGCGGAGGTCGATGACGTCATCAGCGTTGATCGGGTGTATTGACGTCGCACCGGAAGTCCCGGCGGCCCCTTCAATTCTTCAGGGTTGGGTCTTCAGCACGGGAGCTCCGATTGTTGGAGTTCTTCTTTTTGTTGACGGGAAAATTCATCTTGCCGAAAGCGGAATCGATCGGCCTGATGTTGCTCGCAATTACGGCGAGTCATTCGGCGTCAGATATTCCGGATTCCAGGTACGAGCCGATTTGAGACAGTACGAAGGGCGAGAGATCACGCTTCGCGCTGCTGCGATCACAGGCGACGGACGTACCGAAATTTTTTACGAAACGACGACGAATTGTTCAATACAACCGCAGTTGTATTTTCACCCTCTCTCGTCGGACGTAACGACCGACGAGCATTTTCTGACGGTGAGCGGCGTTGCGTTGATGGAGGAGTTTGTTTCGTCGGTGGAGATTTCCCTCGATGGCGCTTTTGTTGAACGAGCAAGGTTGAATGCCTTCGCGACGCCGGAATGGGCCTGGTCAACGATGCCGGCAAGCGAAATAGCTGCGTTCACTGCGATGGTGGACATTCGCGGTTGCGAAGCGGGAACGACACACTCACTCGCGGCGCGGGCACTTGATTTGGATGGGAACTCAACGGAAGTGGCGGAGTTGGAATTTTCCGTTTCGCCCAGTTTTGGAGTCGCCAATTTGGAGACGATTCTTTCTCGAGAGGGATTTCTCCCGAATGAACGGAATCGTCAGCCGGACGGCCCGCTTCGGGTCCTCGTCATTGCCCACCACTTGGGAATTGGCGGTGGACAGTTGTATCTACAAGAACTCATCCGCAAACTCGTTCAGCTTGTTGATGTCGAACTTTTCGTCGCCGCCGAGATCGATGGTGTTCTGCGCAACGAACTCGAAGCAATCGGCGCAACCGTCATTGTGACGGGATTGTGTCCCCTGAGTGACCCCTTCGCTTACGAGACGTTCCTGCGATCAATTGCGTTGGAAGTCTCCGAGTTTGAACCGGAAATGATTTTGGCCAACACCGTGGGCGCAACCTTTGGCACGGATCTGGCTTCCGAATTGAACATTCCTTCGATTCTGGCGATCCACGAAAGCTTTGCGTTCGACGAATGGTTTATTGCTGCCCGAGGAAACTTTTCTGTTCATCCCTATGTGCGTGAACGATTTCGAGAGGGTTTGTCGTCTGCCTCTGCCGTGGTGTTTGAATCTCGCGCCACACAACTGATGTATGCAGATGTTGTTGCAGAGAGTCAATCCGAGTTGATTCCTTACGGAATCGATGTTGAAGAATTGCTCGCGTATTCGTCATCGGCTGACTCGAACGATCTGCGGAAATCGCTGGGAATACCGGAGTCAGCGCTGGTCTTTCTCTGCATTGGCACCTATGAGGCCCGAAAGAGTCAGGCGATGCTGTCGTCAGCATTCGCAATCGCCTCGAAGGGTCGATCGGACGCGGTGCTGATTCTTGTTGGTGCAACGCCATATCGATGATCTCGACGTCGACGGAAGGATTCGCGCCATTCACGTCGTGCGAGATCTACGACCTTGGTACGCGATCGCCGACGTGCTTGTGAGCGCATCTGATATCGAGTCGATGCCTCGTTCGATGATGGAAGCGATGGCGTTTGGATTGCCGATTCTTGCGGCGGATGCTCCCGGAGTGAGCGAGATCGTCGAAAACGGCGTCACCGGATGGCTCGTTCCGACACGAGACGTGGGTGCGCTCGTAGGCGGAATTGCCACAGTTCTCGAAACAACTGCTGAGCAACGAGTTGTGATGGGAGAAGCGGCGCAAATGAACGTCAAGTCCAACCACGATTCGTCTGGTTATGCAGAATCTTTTGCCGAGTTGTTGCAGAAAGTCCGGGACTGAATACTCCGGGAACTTTGCCGAGCTCTTCTACGGCAGCGCGGGACCGCTCTCTCGCCACCAGATCTGTATAACGCGCCCATCGGGGAGTGAAAGCGTTTTCGATGGCGAAAATCCGGCTTCGGTGAGCGCTGACACGGAGTCGACTGGTGATGTCATTGGCGAGAATGCCGCTGCAGATGCGTTCACCGAATTTGGGCCGGTCACGACGATATTCGGCAGGCCATAAATGGGATTCGTTAATCGTTCGAGAAGCGGAACCCCGGTTGCCTTTTCATCAGGGAGGAGGCCGACTGGGAGTTGGCGCCCGGTCTGAATGAACGAGGCCAGCCCAACGGAGTTTGTATTGATGAATGGATCCTGTGTCGCGAAGAAGACCACAGGCCTGCGACCGTGTGATTGAGCTTCGTTTTGGAGTAACTCGGCGAGTTGGTTCGTCGTACGAAGTTCAGCACGCAACTCGTCTGAGAGTTGCGAACGAGTCGCTGTTGCGGAATCGGGGAGAAACGCGTCTGCATAGGTTGTGAGTGATCCGCGACTATCAAACGCGACGGAAGATGCTGGTCCCAACTTCCACGAAACCGGAGGATCAAACGAGTTCCCCGAATCACCCCAAAATACGGCGATGCTCGTGACGAGGGCGAGAGTCAGGGAAATGATCGCCGCGACGCGGTTCCAACACGCGGCGCAGACAATGAGAATGATGAGTGCTGGCAGAACTGGCAATTCGAACCAGGAACCGGTGTTCATGGTGCTTGAGAGAGCGAAATAGGACCAGACGACAAAGACGATGATCGTCATCCAGTCGGTCGTGGAAAACCGCCGTACCTGGTGAAAGCGGTGCGATGCAGAAGATTGGACGGTATGGACTTCCTCGGTTGCACTCTGAGAATTGAATCGGAGCACCATGCCGATGATCGCAATCACGGTAAGAAGCAAGAGCAGCACAGTTGTCGGCGCCCAAAGTGCATCTTGGATGGAATGAATGGGGCGACGCGTCCACCAGGTGGTGGAAAAGATGGAAGATTTCTCGCCGTAGGACGAGGCCATCTTGCCGTAGCCATAGGAGCGCAGATAATCGGCAACGCTGTGCCATGACGCCGAGTACCAGAACCATGCGGTGAGGAATCCGGTGATGATGCCGAGTGAAAGGTTCCGGAGGCGAACTGTTGTTACTCCTGTTGCCGCAACTCGAATCACTGCGGCAATGAGCAACCCGGGGAGAAGGCCGAGAACCATCGTGCGGGACAACGCTGCAATTCCGATCAGCAGTCCCCAAAGCAGGGTTCGCTTGACTCGATCGAAGGATCCCGCCCAAAGCTGCGCGCAGAGAGCGGCAGTCACCGTGGCCGAAGCGACGAGAGCAAAATGAAACGTTCGGGAGGAAATGAAAACCGCAGGCGTGGCGGCCACGATCACAGCGGTTGCGATCGCGGCGAGTTTCCCAGAGATTCTTCGTGCGCAGACCCATGAGGAGACGATGAGTATCGAGTACCAAAGTTGTTGGACAAGAATCATTCCAACGAGTCCCGTGCCTGTCAGTGAACGCACGACTGCTGCAGTTGCCGGAAGAAGCGGAGCCTGTGGGTCGGGCCCGCGTAGTTGACCGATGAATGCACTCACGCCATTGTGTGTGAGTTGCCAGGAGTCGACGAGTGAACGCTGCAGGTAGCCGGATTCGTCGATGTCGAACGGCATGTCGCTCCGGTGGTGAATCGTCCACCAACTATTAGCGATGACCGTGACTAGAAGAAGAAGTGCGAGCGGAAGCAGATCGATGACGATCGGTTGCAATTTCGTCCAAGAAGTACGGACCCAAGCAGCCGGTTGATTCGTCATTTCGTGGTTCGCACTCGGAACTTTTCAAAGAATCTCTTCCACGATCGCTTTCGTGGAGATTCAAGTTGAGCGTGGGAAGCGTTCGAAGAGTGGTGCGATGAAGCCATGAGCTGCTCGATGCGTCGCTGAGCGTCGTCAACTTGGCTCTGTGCGGATGCGGCAATCGCTTCGAGTCGGGCAGAGTGTGCGCGCTCATCATCGAGTTGCTTGAGTCGGACGTCATCGAGCTCTTGCAACCGAGTGGCATAGTTGCGCCAGGCGATGTACTCGTCTTCCAATTTTGGTCGCTTGGCAGTGACGTCTTGATTCCATGAATAGCGGTCAAAGATCGAGAACCGTCCGTCGTGGGGGACAAAGGCATCGGTGAGTGAAAGACCGCACACGATGAACAAGTTGCGGTACGCCTCAGCTTCGATTTCCCTGAATTCTTTCGGCAAGTCGGGTTGGCTGAAGAATCGGTCAAACAGTTCAATCATTTGATTCGCGGTAGTACGACCTCGACTGGCGACAGTTATCGCATCGGGGTGTGAACGCCAGACCGCAGTCAAATGAGGAGTGTGTACGTAAGGGCCGATCAGTAGGGCCTTGATCCATAACTCAAAATCCGGCATTACCGGATAGTCGGGATTCCAGCCACCCACTGTGTCGACGAGTTCTCGCGTGTACATCACGCCAGCACCAACGGTAATGACGTCGCGAATGATCTGGGTCGGCGTGAGTTGTGTGTTCGCTGTTTGTGCGATGAGTTCGCCATCGGCATCTATGACGCACCAGTCGCCATAGGCCAACACCGCATCTGGAGCGGACTCGAATGCGGCGACGAGATGTTCAAGGCATTCGGGGTAGAGATAGTCATCGGAATTGAGGACATAGAGATAGTCGCCTTGAGCCATTTCGAACCCTTTGTTGACAGTTCGTATCTGTCCCATATTTGGGTGCGAAGTCCAGCGAAATCGATCAGGTTCCCGTTGTTCCCATTCCCTCAGCACGTCTTGTGTTTCATCGGTTGAGCCGTCGTCGAGAACGATGTATTCGAAGTCGGTGAATGTCTGTGCAAAGACGGACTCGATCGTCTCGGGAAGAAATGACGCTCGATTGAACGCCGGCGTCACGATCGAGACTCGAGGTGAGGAGTGATCAGGCATGTGAGTCCTCGAGTTTGTTCTTCAGGAAGGAAACAGTGCGTTCTGCACAATTCGTCACTTGGTACCACTCAGGCGATGGAGGAATGTCGCCTGATGAGTACCGACTCGTCATATCTATCGCCGATCGAAGCACTGTTTGGGGGTCGAGACCCGTGACGACGATTGATCCTGTTTCTACTGCTTCTGGGCGTTCGATCGATTCTCGAATGGTGACGGCTGGGAATTGCGCCATCGCCGACTCTTCGGAAATCGAACCGCTGTCGGAGAGCACGCATGTCGCATTCATTTGAAGCTTCATGTAGTCGAAGTAGCCAAAAGGGTCGAGGAATTCGAGCGACGAATCCCGTTCAATTTCATTGCTGAACTCACTGAGTCGACGTCGAAGGCGTGGATGGGCTGAGACGATCATTCGCTGACCGAAGTGTTCTTTCACGATGAGAAGCGAACTCAGGATCTGCTGAAGATTCGCCGCGTCGTCAACATTTTCGGCTCGATGAATAGAAGCGAGCAGGTAGTTGGCGGGTGCGAGGTCAAGTCGTTCGAGCGACGTGCTTTCTTCGATGAGCGGTCGATAGTGCTGCAGAACTTCAAGGAGTGGAGAGCCAACGACGACGGTCTCTTTGCCGGGAAGCCCTTCGCCCTGAAGATTTCGAAATGCGTGTTCGGTGTAGCAGAGGTTGAAATCCGCGAAATGATCGATGATTCTGCGGTTCGTCTCTTCAGGGACTCGTTCATCGAAGCAACGGTTCCCGGCCTCGTGGTGAAAAACCGGGATTCCCATCCGACGAGCCATGATCGCTCCGAGGCAAGAATTGGTATCACCGAGCACAAGGAATGCATCTGGACGCTCAAGGAGAATGAGTTGTTCAACCCCGGCAATCACGCCGGCGATCACTGAACCGACACTGGTGACATCGACGTGCAGGTTGTGGTCGGGCTGACGAAGACCAAGTTCTTCGATGAACACGCTTGAAAGGAGGGGGTCGGGGTTCTGGCCTGTCAGGACAACGACGTGGTCGACAGTGGAGTCGAGAAGATCGATGATTCGCGAAAGGCGAATGATTTCGGGGCGGGTGCCAACAAGCGTCATCACCTTCATGGAGTGGTCTCCAGATTCACCAATTCGCTGAAGGTGTCGGGGTTCGCCGGATCGAAATGATCGTTCGACCAGAAGACAGTGATGAGTTCGTCCTCGCCGGAATTGATGAGATTGTGTGTATGTAAAGTTGGGATATCGATAAACGATGGTGAATCGCCATTGAGTTCGAATGAACGCACGCGGTTGTCGAAAAGGCGCCGAATTTGAATCGTGGCAGTC
>JALQSZ010000249.1 GCA_023264135.1 Acidimicrobiales bacterium | reverse complement strand
GGGAATCGCAAGAAGCGGTAGGAGATACGCGACTCGCCACGCACTGATGGAACTGTCGACGTACACGAGATTGAGAACGCAGAGGCCAGCGCCGAGTGCCGCCGTCATCGTGACAACCGAAACGGCAAATGCACGCGTTCCGGCGGGCATTTCTTCAGCTGCCATGACGGCAATCAAGATGACCACGACCGTTGAGAGCGAACGAGCGAACGTTTGTGTTGTTCCCAACATCACCATGCCGTTTGAAACTGCGCCGAGTGCAGTGATGGCGCACGAACCAATCAGCGATGCAACAAGAACGTTCTTGCGACCTCGCTTGTCGGCGAAGGCGACGATCGCAAGCGAAAGGAGCACGCCTACGCGAACGATTGCGAGCAGTGTTCCTTGTTCGCCCGTTCCTGCATTGAACTGATCGGCGGCGTAGGTGAGGGTTTGGGTGATGAGGGTTCCGAGATAGCCACTGATCACTGCGAACACGCAAAGGACAGAAAGAACGGTCGCAGCGCGCGCGTCGAGTGCCTCTGGCGGCGCCCACCACGGTTGGTGGCCCTCGGGGCGAGGGGCTCGTCGAAGGTGGTGTCGCAGGGCAGGCCGAAAGAGCAGTCCCCAAACCGGAACGGCGAGCCGGTACTCCACAATCTCGTCGACGATCGTGTGCCCGGCGCTGTCATAGGTGAGCACTACCTGTCGGTGCCACTCGTGAAAGGGCCCAACGTGGGCATCAAACGTCGCGGTGGTTTCGGTGGAATCTGTTCGTCGCTCGATGACGACGTCGTTACGCGGAGCAAGCCACTGCGCGGCCGAGTCAGGTGGAACTCGGTGTTGATGTTCGAGTCGCGTCACGGACGGGGGCCAAACGCGACTGCATCGCGCCGCCCTCGTTTGAGTTCAAAGAATGTCGGAAGTTCAAATGACGCAGCGAGAACGTTCCAGAGTGCAAGCGCTTCGGCGCCAGTCGGTGGGGGCGAAACGATCGGCCCGAAATATCCGCGGCCAAGAGTGGGAACGGCAATGATCGGCGAACCAACATCGGGTCCAGCGAGTTCCATCGCCTCTGTCACTGACTGTGCGATGGCTACGTCCCAAGATTCATCGTTAACGGCGGTGGAAGTGAATTCGAGATCGATTCCGCTCGCAGTTGCACACGCAACGATGAGTTCGTCGCCGGGATCATGATCATCGTGGTGCACTCGTGTGCCGTACGCGGTGAACATCGCTTGCATGTCGTCGTTTCGACCTTCGGCGCGCAGTGCTTCAAGGACGCGAGCCATACGGCGACTGCACGCGAGCTTCGGTCGGAAATGTTCTGACACTTCGCGGTCTTTGTTGAGTTCGGCCAAACTCAGAGTGCGCCACGTGATGGAAACGTTGGCGAGAGCTGCTGCCTCAACGAGCCAACGACTCGTATTCCACGTCCACGGGCAACACGGGTCGGCAAAGAAGCTCACCGAGTCGATGGTCATGAGTCGCTCCTTGGAAGTGGATCGGAGTCGTCGGAGTTCGCTAACTCGTCGCGTCGTTTGGCCTGAATGGCTTTTGCGCGTTTATTGGCGAGCGACAAGAGCCCCACGAACAATGCAATCGGAACCAGCACCATGAGTGCTTCGTCCCAACCGCCTTGGTGTCCGAGGATGACCGCTATCACCTTGCAAGTCTCTCACGGTGAGGAGCGCTGGCCGGCTCGAGTGTGGCGAACAGCCCGCGATTCCATAGACTCGCAGCGTGCGTGAACAGGTCGAAAAAGTCATCGAGGTCATTCGCCCGGCAATCCAAGCCGATAACGGCGACGTCCTTTTGCATGATGTGAACGAAGAGACCGGTCTCGTAACGGTGGAACTCATCGGAGCCTGCGTTTCTTGCCCGGCCTCGACTGTGACGCTCAAAGCTGGTCTCGAGCGAATCCTGATCGACCGGGTTCCCGGTGTCACCGAAGTGATCGACGCCGGCGCCGCGAATCATGTCATTGGTGAAACGCCGGTTTCTCTCTGATCAACCGGTCGAAGCGAGTTCGGCTGTCCTAGCGTGGAGCCATGAGTACCTCCGCTGACGCTGATGCCGCTGTTCTGCTTGCGGCTGCGCGCAACGGAGATCGTTCGGCGTTGGCGCGGCTGCTTTCGGCAGTTGAACGCGGCGGCACCGACGCGCGTGCCGTGAGCGAGATCACACACGCTCTTGCCGGTTCGGCAACGACCGTTGGAATCACCGGTGCGCCAGGTGCCGGTAAATCCACACTGACGTCAGTTCTGGTTCGTGAAATGCGTGCGAGTGAGGTGAGCGTTGGCGTTCTTGCGATTGACCCTCATCGCCATTCACCGGCGGCGCAATTTTGGGAGATCGCGTCCGCATGGACGAACACGCGCTCGACCACGACGTGTTCATTCGATCGATGGCGACTCGAGGTCATCTCGGAGGACTTTCGGTTGCGGTTCCCGATGCCGCACGTGTGCTCGACGCCGTGGGCATGGAATGGGTTGTCATCGAAACCGTTGGCGTGGGTCAGGTGGAAGTGGAAATCGCTGGTGAGGCCGACACGACCGTGGTGGTGGTGAACCCAGGTTGGGGTGACACGGTGCAAGCCAATAAAGCCGGACTCATGGAAATCGCGGACATCTTTGTTGTGAACAAAGCTGATCGCGCTGGCATCGAAGAAACCGTTTCTGATCTTGAACGCATGCTCTCGCTTCGGACCACGTCAACCTGGCGACCGCCTGTCGTGCAAACCATCGCAACGGAAGGTCGCGGTGCAGATGAACTGTGGTCGGCGATTCGGCGTCATGGAGAATGGTCTCGAGAAAGCGGCGAGTTCGAGCGGCGTCGATCGCTTCGACTCGATCAAGAACTTCGTCGCGTGG
>JALQSZ010000248.1 GCA_023264135.1 Acidimicrobiales bacterium | reverse complement strand
GGTGCTCGAAGACCTCGTTGCGGCGCTCACCACAGCAATCGACGAATTGACCCGTCCTGTCGATGCCATCAAGCATCAGGCCAAGACTGTCACTGTCGGCATTTCACGCAGTGACGAAACGCTGATGCAGGTTCCGTTGGTGAAGGAAGTGTTCAGCACCGGCGTCTCTCGCGATCGACTCACCTATTCGACGCTGCGCACGCTTGCCGCACTCGAACCATTGGTTGACGAAGTGCTCGGCTACACGCGCTACGCAATTGAAGGTCACGTTGATCCCGCCGGTCGCGACGAGGCGCGCGTCGTTATCGTCGATCGCGGTGGTCTTGCTCGCGATCTTCAGAGTCGCACGACCGATGATCCGCAACTTCGGGGCACCAAGCGTCTTGTTGCTGTCGAACACACGGTGCTGGTCGCCAAAGGTCGTAACGATGGCCGCACGGTGATCATCGTCCCTGAGATCAAAGACGGCGAAACAACCGGGCTTTCGTTGTTGCACGTTCGATTGCGAGACGATCTTGCCCTTCCGGCGTTGCGCTCGGTGCTGCAGGGCTATCGGAATCGTTACGCGGCAATCAAACATGCCGTTACCGAAACCGAACCGGTGTTCCGCGACGATCTTCTTACCGATGTTCCCGTCATCGAATTGATGACCGAACCGGTGAACCTGCTGGCCGAACACTGGCGCTCATGAACGCTGTGTTCTCATGATCGTAGGAATCGGGAACGATCTTGTTGATCTTGATCGATTCCGACGAGTGCTTGAGCGCAGACCCGGGCTGATCGAAAAAATCTTCACACCGACTGAACGCGAGTACGCACTTCGTCGCTCTGACCCGACGGAACGCTTTGCGGTTCGCTTTGCTGCGAAGGAAGCGGTGCTCAAAGCAATGGGCGTCGGTATTGGCGCCGCGGATTGGCATGAGATCGAAGTGATTCGTGATGACGAAGGCCGCCCGTCACTTTCATTAACCGGGCGCGCTGCGACACTCGCTGAACAACAGGGCATCGAAGAATGGCGTCTCACGTTGAGTCATTCAGAAATCGTTGCCCAGGCCGTTGTTGTTGCCCTTGGCGCAGAACACGCTGGACCGATGCTTGGTCCGGTTGGCGCGCAGGCCTTGCCTCGCCCCGATGCAATTGACGGTGGGGGACTCGTACCCATCGTGACTCCAGAGGAAATGAACGCGATCGATCGTGCGGCGCCCGAGCCCGTTGAGGTGCTCATCGATCGAGCAGGTGGCGCGGTCGCGCGTGCCGCACTCGAAATGCTGGGTGGCGCATACGGCCGTCGCGTCGTGGTGCTTGCCGGAAAAGGAAACAACGGAAACGACGGGCGCAATGCTGCGATGCGACTTCGGAATCTCGGTGTGCAAGTCAGCGTGATCGATGCGGCGAGCGCTCCGGATGTTCTTCCTGATTGCGATTTGTTGATCGACGCGGCCTATGGCACTGGTTTTCGTGGCGAGTGGGACGCGCCGATTCCGCCGCCAGGTTGTCTGGTACTTGCGATTGATATCCCGTCGGGTGTTGATGGCCTCACTGGTGACTGCACTGGCGCAGTTCTTGATGCCGATGCAACCGTGACCTTCGCTGCGCTGAAACCCGGCAATGTTTTTGGTGAGGGTCTCGTTTGCAGTGGAGACCTGCGCGTTGCGGATATCGGACTCGATACCCGTGCTGCGAGCGCGCATCTGGTTGGGGCTGCGGCAGTCGCATCGTGGATCCCCGAGCCAGCACACGACGCACATAAATGGCAGAGCGCGGTGTGGGTTGTTGCGGGAAGCCCTGGCATGGGCGGCGCCGCGGCGTTGTGCTCGGGTGCTGCGGCGAGAACGGGTGCTGGCTACGTGCGCGTCTCAACCCCTGGTGGCGCGGCAAGCGGACTTCCTATCGAGGCGGTGCAGACAGATCTCTCCGAAGACGCATGGGGGAGCGAGGTCATCGCCGATCTCGCTCGATTCGATGCACTCGTGATCGGTAACGGATTGGGCCTCGCCGATGCCACGAAAGAACAAATTCGACAAGTCATTGCTGCAGCGACCGGTCGCGGTCTTCCCACCGTGGTTGATGCCGACGGATTAACTGCACTTGGCACCGATGCCGCGCGTTTCGTATCCGACACCACCGTGCTCACGCCTCACGATGGCGAATTCGCTCGATTGGCCGGACACGCGCCCGGATCCGATCGCATCGCCGCGGCACGAGCTCTTGCTGAAGAGAGCGGCGCCATTGTGCTGCTCAAAGGTCGAACCACCGTTGTCGCTGCTCCCGATGGCGAAGTACTTGTCTCGATTGCTGGCGATCAACGATTGGCGACCGCGGGCACCGGCGATGTTCTTGCCGGACTCATCGGTGCGTTGTTGGCCTGCGGGCTTGATCCTCTTCGCGCTGCGGCCGGTGGCGCATTCCTCCACGGCCGAGCCGGAGCCCTAGGCTGGCGTCGCGGCTTGGTTGCTGGCGATGTCATCGCTCATCTTCCAGCCGTGCTTGACGACTTGACCTTTCTGCGGCCCTAGTAGCGCCGATTTCCGGAGGAACGATGCTGCGAGAACTTCCTGTTCGTGACGTGATGGCCAGCGATGTCCTGACCTTTGCCCCAGACGACAATGTGATGGATGCCATGCGCACCATGCTCGTGCGCGATGTCGACGGAGCCCCAGTGGTGAACGCCGATGGAGAGGTTGTCGGACTTCTCTCCACCGCTGATCTCATCGTCGAAGAAGCTCGCGTCCACCTTCCGACCGTCATTACGTTGCTCGGCGCGTACATCGAACTTCCGTCCTCGAAGAAGAAATTCGATCACGATGTTGAAAAGGCGCTTGGCTCCACCGTCGGTGAAGTGATGAGCGATGC
>JALQSZ010000247.1 GCA_023264135.1 Acidimicrobiales bacterium | reverse complement strand
GACTCGGAGTGGTGTGGTTTGTCCTCGCGTGTGTTGCATGCGCGCTCGGAACACTTGCTGTCGCCGTGCTGTTTGCTGTCGTCGCGGCGATCGCCGCAATGCAGACCTCGCGTGCTTGGGTCGAAGCTGGTCGTCGCGCTACGCCGCTCCTTGCCGGAGTCGTCGCGGCGGTTGTTCCCGTTACCTCCATCGTTGGTCCGATTGGTTTTGGTGCGGGTGTCGCAGTTGCGATTGCCATCGCAATCGTGGGCGGCGTCGTCCTGCGAAGTGACGTCCTGGTTGGACTACGTGCTGCCATCCTTCCGGCGATCGCCGCCGGTTCGGTTGTGCTCATCGGTCGCACCGATATGGGCGCCCTCGTGGTGTTGCTCGTTCTCATCAGCGCATACGAAACCGGCGACTACCTCATGGGTTCAGAAGCGGGAAGTGTCTTCGAGGGGCCACTTTCGGGAATCGCGGCGGTGTTGGTCGTGACCTTTGCCGAAGCCGTGTTTCAACTTGGTCCTTTCGAGACGCGTGCCGGATGGGTGTTTGGCGGCCTCGTTGCGGTGCTCGCACCCGTGGGGGCGCCGCTCGCATCGGCCCTTGCGCCGTCGGCAGATTCCGCCGGTCCAGCGTTGCGCCGACTCGATGCCTGGCTTGTGGTTGCGCCGGTCTGGGGCCTGATGTTGATCAACTATTTGTCCCGAATCGGCTGATCTTCGCCCTTCAGCCTCATGGTGTCGGCGGGCGTCGAGACGCTCCAAAGGTGTTCTTTGGGGTCCTCGCGCCGTAGCGTGGGGGAGTCATGCGGTCTTTAGCGGTGCTCTCGCTGCACACTTCCCCCCTTGCCCAGCCCGGCAGTGGCGATTCCGGTGGAATGAATGTGTACGTGCGCGAACTCGTTGGCGCGCTCGCGCAAGCAGGCGTGAAGACCGAGGTGTACACGCGTCGGTCGGCCGAGGATCAACCCGAGTTCGTCGATGTCGAGCCCGGATTCCGAGTTGTGCATGTTGATGCCGGACCACTTGATCTTGCGAAAGAAGACCTTCCCGCTGTTCTCGATGAGTTCGGCGACGGCGTTGCTCGACATCTTCGGCGAGCAGGCGGACCCGATGCGATTCATGCCAACTACTGGTTGTCGGGTGTCGTTGGACATCGACTGAAGCACGAACTTTCACTTCCGCTGGTCTCGACCTTTCACACGCTTGCTCGTGTCAAGGCCGAAACAGGAGACGAGGAACCCGAAGTTCGGGTGAAAGCAGAATCGGAAGTCATCGCGTGTTCCGACGCGATCCTCGCCAACTGCGAGGCAGAAGTAACCCAACTCGTAGAACTGTACGGAGCTGATCCTTCCCGTATCGAGATCGTTCCTCCCGGCGTCGACCACGCATTCTTCTCGCCTGGTGATCGCGGTGGCGCGCGTTACGCACTTGGTTTGGGCGAACAACCGGTGTTGTTGTTTGCTGGTCGCATTCAGCCGCTCAAAGGTCTGACCGTTGCGATCGCTGCACTCGCTGAACTTTCCGATACGCATCCCGACGCGATGCTTCTCGTTGTTGGTGGTGCAAGTGGTGTGGAAGGCAAGGCCGAACTCGAGGCCGCCACATCACTCGTTGATGCGCTTGGTCTCCGAGGACGCGTCAGGTTTGTTCCGCCGCAACCGCATCATCTTCTTTCCACCTATTACCGGGCGGCCGACGTTTGTATCGTGCCCAGTCGTTCGGAATCGTTTGGCCTCGTCGCCCTCGAAGCTGCTGCATGCGGAACACCCGTCGTTGCGGCAGCGGTAGGCGGACTGCTGACGTTGATCGAGGATGGGAAGACCGGTTTGTTGATCGACAATCGTGATCCGCGAGAGTTTGCCCAAGCGCTTCGAACGATTCTTGATTCCCCTGTGATCGCAGAAGACATGTCAATGGCGGCGGCGCAATGTGCTTCGCAGTACACATGGTCAACAACAGCCGCTCGCCTTCGTCGTTTGTATGCCGACCTCACCTCTCGTGCACTTGTGACGTGTCAGTAACTCATGGCTGACGACATCGCAGACGACCTCGAACTCGACGCCATGGAACAACGCATCGATGCGTGGCTGGCGAACGAACTCGAAACCAACCCGGTAGTCGCTGCGGTTGAACGTGGTGAACCGAGCGAACGCCGTTGGTATGTGCGCGTGCTCGGTGAAAGTAAAGACGTGTTCACGATTTGGTTCACGTTGCGACAACGGACCTTGCATTACGAGACCTACGTGATGCCTGCTCCCGATGAGACTCACGCGCAGTTCTTCGAGCACTTGCTTCGTCGCAACCGCAAGACAGCAGGAATGTCCTTTTGTATCGGCGAAGAAGACGCGGTGTTCCTTGCCGGTTCGTTGCCCGTGCACGCTGTCGACGAGGGTGAACTCGATCGCATCCTTGGCTCGTTGTACATGTACGTCGAGCAGTTCTTTCAGCCTGCGTTGCGTATTGGCTTCGCAACGCGATTCTCAAAGCGCTGAAAGACGCCTCGTCACGAACGAAATCGCTCGTTCGGCCCATGCGCAGTTGGTCTGAGGATTCCTACTCTCACTGATGTCCGGGTGGAACGAGCTTCTGCACTCATCGGGGAAGTGAGCGTGGGAGGTCGACCACCCGGACGACAAACTCGAGGCGAATCGGCGTTCCCTGCAAACCCATACGGGACTCTCGGGGTTGATTGGGTAGCGTCTTCGCATGATTCGACTTCAAATCGTTGGTGGCGGACGCATGGGCGAGGCGCTTCTTGGCGGCCTGCTCGACGCGCGTTGGGCCGAACTGTCGGAACTCGCGGTGGTTGAACGTGTTGCTGATCGACGAGACGAACTCACTGCGCTCTTCCCGGGTGTCGTCGTGACTGA
>JALQSZ010000246.1 GCA_023264135.1 Acidimicrobiales bacterium | reverse complement strand
GAAGGGTTCTGCACAGCCTGTGGATGAGGCTGTGGTCAACCGTTTTCCCGTCGTCACCTTTCGACGGCGTCCCAGCATCGGAAAATGCAGAAGGCCCCGGTCGAAACCGGGGCCTTCGTCGTTCTGGCGTTCGATGATCGGCAGTTGCCGGTCACCTCGTTGACTTAGATGAAGGGCTTGAAGTCGTCGAGAAGTTGCGACTTGCCCTTCGCGCCCACGATACGAGCGGCTTCCTGGCCGTCCTTAAACACGATCATGGTCGGAATGCTCATGACGCCGAAGCGGCGGGCAACGTCAGGATTGTCGTCCACGTTGAGCTTGGCGATGGCCAGGCTTCCGGCCTGCTCTTCGGCAATCTCTTCAAGGATCGGCGCAACCATCTTGCATGGTCCGCACCATTCGGCCCAGAAGTCGACGACAACAGGGACGGCCGATGAACCGATCTGCTCATCGAAGGTGGCATCGGTGTAGGTGGCGATGTTCTCGGACATGGTTCCTCGTTCACGTTGTGGCCAGCGATCGCCAGCCGAATGGATGAGATCTGTTTCAATCGAACAAACGTTCGAATTGAATGTTCGCGGTATGCGTCGTGCAGATCGGCGTGCCATCGGAAGTGATGGCGGTAGAGGTGATAACGCTACCGCGGGTCGGTTTGATTCCCGAGCACAGAAATCAGCGCGCAGGGGTGCTCTAGTGAACGTTGGCCTCGAGCCAGCGTTCACAGTCGATTGCCGCCATACAACCCGATCCCGCTGCGGTGATGGCCTGGCGGTAGACGTGATCTTGCACATCGCCACAGGCAAAGACGCCCTCGATATTGGTGAGCGAGCCGTTATGGGTCACGAGATAGCCGTTCTCGTCGGTGGTGAGCTGACCAGCGAACAGATCGGTATTTGGACGATGACCGATGGCAACAAAGACGCCGGTCACTGCGAGCGGACGCTCTTCACCAGTGACCGTGTCGGTGAGCGTGACACCCTCAACCGTTTGATCGCCCTGAATCGCGCTCACGGTGGAGTTCCATGCGAAACGCATTTTCTCATTGGCAAAAGCGCGATCTTGCATGATCTTCGACGCGCGCAGTTCGTCGCGTCGGTGGACGAGGGTGACCGTTTTGGCAAATTTTGTAAGGAAAAGTGCCTCTTCGATGGCGGAATCGCCACCGCCGACCACTGCAATGTCGTGATCGCGGAAAAAGAATCCATCGCAGGTTGCGCAGGTGGAGAGACCGTGTCCGAGGAGGCGAGCTTCTTCTTCGAGGCCAAGCATGAGCGAGCGAGCTCCGGTGGAAACAATGACCGAGTGCGCAAGATGCGTTGGTTCGGGCGCGTCGGTGTCGCCGATCCACACCTTGAACGGACGGGCAGAGAGGTCGACCTTGCTCACCTTGCGGGTCACGATTTCGGTTCCGAAACGAAGTGCTTGGTCGCGGAACTTCATCATGAGTTCGGGACCCATGATGCCGTCGGGCCAACCGGGGAAGTTCTCGACCTCGGTCGTGAGCATGAGCTGCCCACCCGGTTGATCGCTGGTGGAGGAGGGTTCGCCCTCAATAAGCAGCGGCTCGAGATTGGCGCGGGCGGTGTAGATGGCGCTGGTCAGACCGGCGGGGCCAGAACCAATGATGATGACGTTGCGAATCTCGGGCATGGAGAACTCCAGAACTCACTGACCCCAAGGGTCAAGACAGATAGTGGGGGTTGGTGTGGGTGGTGTAACCACTCAGCGCTTCGATGTCTTCCCGACCGCAGGAGCCGGGGCTGGTGCGTTGCGGCGGCGGAACAAAAGCGCTCCGACCACGGTAAAGAGCACACCGAGGATCAGATACGGCAACCAAACGCCGTAGGGCAGGGCCTCATCGAGGAGGCGAACGATGCCGATAATGGCCAGCACCACGATCGTGATGATGATCGTTCCGGCAAAAACGCCAAAGACCAAGCCCCGAGCGATCTTCATGATCGGCGTCGTGGTGCGATCGCGGACCGTTTCGACCGCGTTGACGATGGCGTCGGCGGCCTGCGCCGGCCAGTCGCCGCCAATCAACGACGACGCTGAGCCGACCGATGGGATCGAACGCGGTGGCGTCGACGCGGTCGGTTCGGTGTTGTCTGTTGTTGACGCGTCCGAGCCCGTGTCCATGGGAGCGATCCTACCCATGAAGCGACGGGGTTAGGAGGTGACAATCACGTCGGTGATGGTGACCTGCCAGGGCGGCGTGTCTCGCAATTGCGTGATCCACAGCAGAATCGCATTGCCGTGAGCGCCGTGGAGGTCGAGCGTGACCGAACCGTTGATGTCGGTTGCCGATGCAACCACGGGGCCCCACGCCAACAACGTGGTCGGTGCTCCGGTTGCAACGTACGCATCGACCGACCAACCCCGAGAGGGTGAATCGATCGCAACAGTGCCGATGATGTCTTCGGCCGCGAGGTCGATCACGATCCCTACACCGGCTTTGAGATTGCCAAATGTTCGCGAGTTGTAGGCCTCTGTTGACCACGACGTGAGCGAATCGGCATCAACCGCGTTCATTGCCGCGGACTCGTTCTCGAAACCAGTTTTGTCGGCGGGGTCGAAGGAATGCGCGGTGGAGATCGCGAGTTGTCGAGGTGTGGTCGTCGTTGTTGCAGGTTGATTTGAAAGAAACGTTCGACCGGCATCGGTGTTTGCGACAAGTAGCGCGATGAGGAGCAGCACTCCGACGACAACGAGCGTGACAACGATGCCGGAACGTCCGCGTTTGGCACGAGGAGTTGGTGGCGCACTATCTGTGGGTTCAGGTTGGGCGGAAGGATCAGCGAGTACGTCGAGGCGAGTGGAGAGCAATGCCGCGCGCATGTCGTTTGCCGATGCG
>JALQSZ010000245.1 GCA_023264135.1 Acidimicrobiales bacterium | reverse complement strand
TTCGAAAACACGATTCCGACGCCAGCAAGCGCGGGAACGAGTTCATCGAGAAAAACTCGTTCGGCTGTTGCAACAAGATCCGCAAGACGCTCGCGAATTTCGCGAAGTTGTTGTGCAGCGGTTCGACCATCGGCAGTTTGTTTTCCGAGGCCGGCCGCAACCTGATCTTTCAAGCCGGCAATGCGCACCTGAAAAAATTCATCGAGGTTCTGCGAAAAGATCGCAACGAACTTGGCTCGTTCCAACAGCGGAACGTCGGGATTCGATGCCAACGCGAGAACGCGCGCGTCGAAATCGAGCCACGAAAGTTCTCGATTGAGGAAGCGCTCTGGCGACGCCGCGAGTTCGGCGGGCGTGAGGTGCACCACCGGTCGCGACACACCGAGCGACATGCTCACTCTTCCGGAATGCCGAGATCCCAGACGAGCGTGAGGTTCTCACGCTCGGCATCACGAGCGACGCGTTCTTTATTGCGACGGAACTGCGGATCGTGCGGGGGAAGCAGTAAGAGGCGGGCCATCACACGGTTACGGAATTCGTCGACAAGACCACGAACCTCGGAATCACCTTGGACATCCCAGTGCGGGGCAACCGGGCCGAGATAGATCACTCGGACATGACCACGAGGCGGCTGTTCGGTTTCGACTTCGGACATCGACATGGCGGCACGGCACTTTCGTCATCTGGGGCCAAGAGCGGCCCTGCAAGGTGGGTCAGCCTAGCGGCGACCCGCCGGGAGTCCCCAATGAAGCTCCCCTTCGGGAAAAGGTTCATTTAAAGGAAACCGGGGGTTCTCCTTACCCCCGCTTTCACCCCCCACCCGTACCTTCCCGGACATGGAAACCCCCACCCCCTGGATGAACGACGGCAACTGCAAGGACCAACCCCCCTCCACTTTCTTCCCGAGCGACGGCGTCGGCGTTGAAGTGGCCAAGCGCATTTGCGCCACCTGCCCGGTGGCGGCCGAATGCCTCAACTACGCCCTCGACAACCGGATCGACCACGGCGTGTGGGGCGGCACCTCCGAGCGGCAGCGACGCCGGATGCTGAAGGGCCGACGTGCCCCCAGCCAGCTCCTCACCATCTGAACGGATCGTTGCACTGCCAACCACGACCTGCCCCATGTGACTCCACCTCCCGGAGTTGGATGGGGCAGGATCGCGTTCGTGATCAATCGTGATTGAGTGCGTCATCAACATCAGCGAGGGCCGCGACCTCGACCTCATCGAAGAAATCGCGCTTTCTGCCGGTAGCGACCTTCTCGATGTGCATTGCGATGCCGATCACAATCGATCCGTACTCACCGTCGTTGGCGTTGCCGCTCCCACCGCAGTCATTCGCGCTGCGGTGCAACGCCTCGACATTCGAACTCACACCGGCGTTCATCCACGCATTGGCGTTGTTGATGTCGTGCCGTTCGTTCCCCTCGACGGTTCGACCTTCAACGACGCGCTCTACGCGCGGGACATGATGAGCTCGTGGATCGCCAACGAACTGCAGATTCCCGTTTTTCTCTACGGGCCTGAACGCACACTTCCTGACATTCGCCGCGGCGCATTCCGTTCGCTGATGCCGGACCTCGGTCCGAGTGAACCGCATCTCACCGCCGGCGCAGTGGCAGTGGGCGCTCGAGAACTCATGCTGGCGTGGAATCTCTGGCTCTCTGAACCCAATCTTTCATTGGCGAAATCGATCGCATCGTCGATTCGTGGACCTGGGGTTCGAGCACTTGGACTGCAGGTTGGCGAACAGGTGCAGGTCTCGATGAATCTCATCGATCCACTCGTTGTTGGGCCGACAGAGGTCTACGACCGCGTCACTGCGCTCGCACCGATTGCACGCGCCGAACTCGTCGGACTCGCACCTCAGGCGTTGCTGGACGCGACAGATGAGAAACGTTGGGAACAACTCAACCTGTCGATTGACACGACGATTGAGTCTCGGTTGCAACGCCGCCCACACGGCGGCAGTTGAACTCAGGCCGTTGCAGTACGAGCCGGCGCTGCTGCGGCAGCACGGGCCAATGCACGTTGACGGCGAATGCGGCGACGCTCGCGCTCGCTCATGCCGCCCCAAATGCCGAACTTCTCGCCATTGGCAAGTGCGTACTCGAGGCAATCGTCACGAACGACGCAGCCCTTGCACACCTCTTTGGCTTCACGGGTTGAGGCGCCGCGCTCTGGGAAGAACAGATCGGGGTCGACGCCGAGGCAGTTGGCCATGTCCTGCCAGGACTTGTCCTCGCCGTCGAGTTCGGCCGGTGTGGCGCTCTGAGCTGAGGTGAAAGAGATCGATTGCGGCATGCTGGGGGTCCTCCTGGACTCGAACAGCTTCCCCCGGAAGCGACGGTGCTCCACGGGTGTAATTACAACGGCGTGATTCTGCCCTGTTGGCGCGACAAACGCAAGGGGGATCTGGGTTCACGGCACAAAAACTGCCGCTCAGCAGGGGAAATCAGCCGGCTTGGCGGCCTCGGAGCATTTCCCGTTTGTTGTTCAGGAAATCCACCAGCACGTAATCGCCCAGGTTCTCTGGGGTCGTGAAGAAGGCCCGTCCACCGTTCAACTGGCTCATTTTCTCGACGAACTCGCTCAAATAGGGGTTCGGGTCGAGCATGAACGTGTTGATGGTGATGTCTTCCTTGGTACACAACATGACCTGCCGGAGGGTGGCATCACGGGTTTCGGGCACCGTCGGATAGTTGAAATAGATCTGCCCATTCGGCATCACATGGGCGGTGGGTTCACCGTCGGTGATCATGATGATCTGCTTGGTTCCGGACTGCTTGGCGAGCAAGCGCCGGGCGATCATGAAGCCCTCGTGCATGTTGGTGCCGTAGTCGAAGTCCCACGAGACCTCGGGCAACTGTTCGGGCTTC
>JALQSZ010000244.1 GCA_023264135.1 Acidimicrobiales bacterium | reverse complement strand
TGTGACAATCGCCGCCTAGGTATGGGGAACGTCAGAGACTTCGACCCGACGCAACTCGCCGCCGATCAAGCCGCGATGCTGGAGCAAGCTGGCATCACGTTCTCCTATCTTGGCAGCACGATCACGGGCGTCTGGTCAATGGGCCGGAATATGTTTTCCGAGTTCGAGGATCAGCGCCGCGACGACTCAAAGTTCACCGTCTTTTTCACGACCTCGCAAGTCACCGGGACTCCGGCGCAAACGCAGACCTGCGTGCGTGCCGGCGTGACTTACTTTGTAGAGCAAGTCCGATTCGATGCCGAGGGAACCGGCTGCGAGATCGACGTTTGCAAGGTCATATGATCGCGGTTCAATTCAATAGCAGCGCGCTTGATTACGCTCTGCAACGACTCGCATCAGCCGCAAAGGTGGATCTCGCGAAAGTCATCAAGCAGGAGGGCGGCAACGTGGCAAAGTCTATTATGATGATTCTGCCGCCGACTCCTAGCAACGACGAGACCAAGCCAAAATCTGCCGGCCTTTCAACCAAGGCGAAGCAGCAAGGCGAGAACGCGATCAAGTCGGACTTGTTCGGCGGGCGCAGGAAAAGCGGAGCGCGTTACTCTTCGGTCGGACTCTTTCAACGCATCAACGGATCAACGCTTCAGCCTCCGAAGCGTGCTCGAACCGAAACCGCCGCCGTCAATCTTGGCTGGGAGCGGTCGAAGAAAATCCGCATCTACATGAAATTCTGGAGGCCGAACGCTTCGGATGCCGAGATGAACAATTTTCATCTTCGTTTCCGCAACCGTTACGGCCGCGTCGGATTCGTTTCACGTTCCACGATTGGCCGCTGGAAGGTCCAAGATCAAATGTGGATCTCGAATGACCGTGCGGACACCTATCTTCAAGCGGTACAGTCCCGCGTCGGATTCGCGAAGGCTGGTTTTGCTGCGGCTGCTCTCGCCTGCGGGATTCGCGTTCCGGCGTGGGTCAGGAGACACGCCAAAGCGGCCGGCACTTCCACGGTCAACTTCGGTCAGAATCCTTACGTCATAGGAACAGCGACGAACATCAAGGTTCCCGACGCCGGCCGTTACGTCGAGGCGGGTCTCAAGTTCCGCGAGAAGATCACGCTCAAGAAAGTTGACGCGATCCTTGCCAATCGCGCCGTCAATCTTGGTTTCGCCAGAGTGGACGGAGCCGGTAAAGTGCAGGAGAATATGCCAGCATGAGCACCAGAACCGACATCCGCAACGCCATCGCGACCGCACTCACGACGCAAGGCGTCGTCGTCACCGCGAACATTCTCAAGGGTCGCAATAACACAATCGCTTCCATTTCGTTTCCCTCGTGCGCGATCTATGCCATCCACGAGGACATTGACGTGCGAACACTTGCGCCGTCGAATCGCGATCAGTACCGCGTGCTTCAAGTCGTCGTCGAATATTTCACGGCGCAGACGTCAACCACCTTGATTGATGACTTGTTCGATACGGGATCAGCCGCAGTAGAAGCGGCGGTTTTGTCAGACGTGACACTCGGCGGCGTTTGTCGCGATACCCATTTGACGAGCGTCGATTATGTGATCGAACCCGACGAGAATCTTCGCTGGGGCGTCGCCCGTCATAACTTCAACTGCATCTATCTAACCACCGACTAACATGGCAAACCATCTCGGCCGCGAGGGCGTCGTCAAGGTCTCCTCGACCACCATCGGCGAACTCCGCAACTACGCTCTTGCTCACTCATCCGACGTCGTCGAAGACTCGGTAATTGGCGATATTTACCGCACCCGTCGCGCCACGATGAAAACGTGGAGCGTCAACGGCGACCTTTACTGGGACGAGAACGACGCCGGGCAAATCGCGCTCACCATCGGCTCCGCGGTCACGGTCAACCTCTACCCGGAAGGCATCGCCAGCACCTCAACCTACTAGTCCGGCGCGGGAATCGTGACGAAGTTCGACATCTCGGCCGCGTTTGACGGCATGGTCGAAGGCTCGATCTCCATCGAAGGCAACGGCACCTTGTCCACTTTGACGGTTTGAGGTGACGCATGGATGCAATCGACCTTGTAAGAGAACACTTCGCCGCACTCGGCACGCGCAAAATCGAGGTTCCCGAGTGGAAGCTCACGATTCACGCGACGCCGGTCACCCTCGCCGAAAAGTCCCGGCTCTACAAAAAGAGCCGGGAAAACGACATGGATCTTCTCGTGGACCTTCTGATAATGAAGGCGCAGAACGAGAAGGGAGAAAAGTTGTTCAACGTGGATCACAAGGCGACGCTGCTCAACAAGGCCGATTCAAATGTCATCGGACGTGTCGCGAATGCCATTTTGGCCGACGATGCTCCGAAGCCTGACGAACTAAAAAACTGATTCACGGCGGGGAAGCCGCCGACTTCCTCGCCGTCTATGCACTCGCGGATCGTCTCGGCAAGTTTGCTCACGAGGTTCTCGCCATACCGGCCGAGGAGTTAAACGGCTGGATCGCCTACATCGAACACCAGAACCGCTCCTCAAGAAATCATGGCTAGTGCAACATTTACACTCCGGGCGGTTGACCAGACGCGGGCGGCGTTTGCCAGCGTGCAGAACTCGCTTCAGAAAATCGGAGGCACGACTCGCGAGATCTCCAAAAACATCACGACGTTTTTCGGATTCCGTGCCGCGATTGCCGGAGTTCAGCGGCTAGATGCCGCGATGAAGGACGCGGAAAAGTCGGGAACGAAAATTGGTCTGACGAAGGAGGAGGTCGACAGCCTGACGGTCGCTACTAATCTCTACGACAAGGCCGTTCAGAATATCCAAGTCACCATCGGCAAGGCGACTGCGATGGTCGCAAAATTATTCGGAGCGAATACGGACGCCGCAGAAGCGACCAACATCCGTCTT
>JALQSZ010000243.1 GCA_023264135.1 Acidimicrobiales bacterium | reverse complement strand
ACCGGCATCGGTTCGGCGTTAATGATCGACGGAACGCTTGTTCCCAATACCGAACTCGGACACCTTTGGTTGCGCGGTGGCGACGCCGAGCGGTGGGCTGCGGCTTCGGTTCGCGAACGGCTTGAACTTGATTGGCCTGAGTGGACTGCGCGCGTTGATGAGTATCTGTGCTCGGTTGAAAAGTTGTTCTGGCCAGACCTCTTCATCATCGGAGGCGGTGTATCGAAGAAGGCCGACAAATTCATTCCGAATCTGACCTGCCGCACTCCAGTCGTCGCCGCGTCGCTAAAGAACGCTGCGGGAATCGTTGGCGGTGCGCTTGCGGTGCATCGACATCGCGACAAGCACGGAACCGACGGACAGTCGCACGCGAGCAAGAAGAAGTAACTGCTCGCGCGTTAACGAGTTTGAAGTTCCTTCGGTAGATGCGATGTGTCGGAGAATCGAAACAAACTGAACGACAGTGAGTTGGCGATGTGCATCGGGCGCACGACGCTGATTGACGCGTGAAAGGCAACGAATCGTTCCCATTCCCACGGAACCGGTTCAATGCCGAGCAGGTGGCCGAGACTCACGGCATTCGCGCCGGAATGAGCAACGAAAACAATGCGCGGCCCTTCATGGTTCATGTTCCATAACGGCGGAAAACCGCGCGTGCGCGTGCAGCCGATGTCGGAGAGAAAATCGGTCAATCCACCCACAACGCGTTGATGAAATTCAAGAAATGATTCAGCGCCAGGGATTGCTTCCCATTGTTCGTTCAGCGGCCGGCTGCGTTGTTCGGCAAAGGCTTTCTCGATGACCTCGGAAGGCGTGCCTTGCCACACTGGTGCGCGAATTTCCGCGATCCAGTCATGCGTTTCCGGTTCGAGTCCGAACGCTTCGATCAGCGGTGTCGCGGTTTGTTGCGCACGCACGAGTGGTGAGACGACGAGTCGATCGATCGGAAGATCGGTAAAGACCGAGGGGAGAAGTTCGGCCTGACGGTGTCCGATATCGGTGAGCACGGGATCATCGACGCCACCTCCGTCGATTTCCCACTGTGGTTGTCCGTGTCGAATGAAGATCAGTTCCATGGTGAGTTCTCGTTGTCAGCCGCGACCGGGGCGACGGCGATGGCGGTTGGTCCAGCATCCCTTGTGCCAATGGCGACGAAGGTCGGGTGCATCTTTGGGCACCGCAACAACGTGTCCGGTTCCCGACGGGATGTCGCGGTTGCAACCAGGGCAGAGATAGGTCTTGTTCGCTTCGTAGGGCTGGACGCGACGGACTTCGACTTCGAGTCCCATCGGATCGCGTTCGGGTTCGCCGGCCATCTCAACCGAAGAATGCCCAAATGATGAGTCCGAGGCAGATTGCCATGGCCGCGCCAACCATCACGTAGTCGAGGGGAGATCGGCGTTGTTGGCGATGCGGATTGAATCCCACGTCACAAGTATTCCCTGTCAATGGCCGCATGCCGCACGCGTAGCGCTTTGAGGTCGCTGGTAGCGTCGCTCCTCATGCGTTCCCCCCGAATTCTCGCCGCTGGTTTGACGCTGGTCGCAGGCGTGACGCTTGTCGCCGCTTGCTCGGGTGGCAGTTCATCCTCACCAGCCGCTCCGTCAGATGACCCTGTGTTGGTCGAGGGGCAACAGGTCTATTCGCAGAACTGCGCGAGTTGTCACGGTGCTGCTGGTCAAGGCGGATACGGCAAAAAGCTCGCTGGTGTCGTGACAGAGAAGTACCCCAACATCGACGATCAAATTGCGGTGATCACGAACGGCAAGGGTGCGATGCCGTCGTTCTCAAAGAAGTTGACTGCAGAACAGATCACTGCAGTAACCCGCTACACCCGCGAAGTGTTGGGAACCAAATAAACCGATTATCAATCTTCGGTACAAACGACTCGTGCGGCCTCGACTGAGAGGCTCGTACGCTCGCGGCCTCGGCGTCCACGTTCGCCCTTCTGTCGGAGGTTGTTCGCGGAGGTTCGATGCTCGCCACCATTGCGTCGGCAACATTGTCGGGGATCGACGGCGTTCCCGTCACTGTTGAAGTTCATGTTGCCAACGGCTTGCCTGGGTTCACCGTTGTGGGTTTACCCGACGCCTCGTGTCGCGAAGCGCGAGATCGTGTGCGAGCAGCGTTGCTTACGTCTGGGTTCGCGTGGCCCGATCGACGCACCACCGTCAACCTGGCACCTACGTCACTGCGCAAAGTTGGCGCATCGCTCGACCTTGCCATCGCGATCGGTGTTCTCGTTGCGAGTGAACAACTTCCGGCCGAGGTCGTTGCCGACCGTGCGTTTCTTGCCGAACTCGGTCTCGACGGTTCACTTCGCTATGTGCCGGGCATGTTGTCGCTCGTTGCGTCCTGTCCGCAGCCCGAAATCATCGTTTCTCCGAATTCCCACGCAGAGGCGTCGTTGGTTGAGCAGCCAACGATTCGTTGTGCGCCGGAACTGCGGGCGCTCGTCGATGCGCTCACCGCAGAAGCGCCATGGCCACGCCCGCCCGACGAACCGTTTGCTGAGTCGATGGAAAATGGTCCCGATCTCGCAGAAGTGCGAGGACATCCACTGGCTCGCTTCGCAATCGAAGTTGCCGCAGCTGGTGGACATCACCTTCTGATGGTCGGACCGCCGGGATCAGGAAAGACGATGCTGGCCGATCGTCTCCCTGGGCTTCTTCCCGATCTCGACGACTCGACCGCATTCGACGCGACTCGAGTTCATTCAGCCGCAGGTGAAGCACTTCGTGGCGGACTCGTTCGTCGTCCACCGTTGCGCGCTCCGCATCATGGGATGAGTCCCGTCGCGATGGTTGGCGGTGGAACGCATCGAATTCGGCCCGGCGAAATCTCGCTTGCCCATGGCGGCGTGCTCTTTCTCGACGAGTTGGG
>JALQSZ010000242.1 GCA_023264135.1 Acidimicrobiales bacterium | reverse complement strand
CATCAATTCCGAAATCGACGGCGATCGTCTTTCGGAACTCGAGTTCGACATGTTCATGATGCTTCTCACGGTTGCGGGCAACGAAACCACTCGTAACACCACGTCATGGGGCATGTGGGCACTAATGCAGAACCCGGAGCAGTACGCCGCTCTTGCTGCGAACCCCGAGGGCATGCTCGACAACGCCATCGAAGAAATTCTCCGTTGGGCGACGCCGGTGTACCACTTCCGCCGCACCGCGATGGACGACACCGTCATTGGCGACAAAGAGATCAAGAAGGGCGACAAGGTCGTCATGTGGCATATCTCTGCCGACCGTGACGAAGAAGTCTTCGACGATCCGTATCAGTTCAACATTGAGCGTTTCCCGAACGAACACATCGCGTTCGGTGGCGGCGGCCAGCACTTCTGCCTCGGCGCCAACCTCGCTCGTATGGAACTGAAGTTGATCTTCAACGAGATCCTTGAGCGCATTCCCGATATGCGCCTTGCTGGAAACGTCGACATTCTTCGTTCCAACTTCATCGGCGGCATCAAGCACATGCCGGTGAGCTACACCGCCGGCGCACGACGCAACCCAGCGCCACTCGCCACCGCGTAACGCAAGTACGTCACGAGAAGGCCGAGGCCGTCGAGTCGCTGAGCGAATAGCTCTCGACGAGATCGGTCTCGGCCTTTTTCGTTGGGAAACCAAACCACACAACGGTGAGCCCAACGAGCATTGCCACAATTCCAACCGCGAATGCGAATGTTTGGCCGTCGACAAATGACTGGCGAGCCGCAGCGACGATCTGATCTGCGTACTGCGGATACTGCGTGGCCACGTTTTCCGCGCTTGAGAATGACCTCGTCAACTGCGTCACGACTGAATCCGAAATTGTCGACGGGGCAGAAGCAATCTGAGCGGTGAATGCTTTTGCATAGCCCGCAGTGAGCACCGCTCCAAGAATCGACTGCATGATTGCTCCGCCAAGATCGCGTTGAAGGTCTGCGGTTGCCGATGCCATTCCTGCGCGCGCAACAGGAACCGATTCAGTCAATGACTTCGATGCCGGTGGTCCGGCCAAACCAACGCCGATACCAAGCAGCGAATACGCAAGAGCAACAACCAGGTACGACGCGTCTTGTTTCCAGAGCAACAACATCACCGTGAAACCAAGACCGACAGAGATGAACCCTGCAATAAGCGCGTCGCGCGATCCACGTCGTTCAATCAACTTCGCCGACACCGGAGCAGCGACAACCATGAAGATCGCCGTAGGCAGAATCGCAGCACCGGCTTGCCAGGTCGCATACCCGAGAACGTTTTGCAGGTACTGCTGGCCAATAAACATCGCGCCAACAAGTGCGCCGAACACCAGAATTCCAGCGACCGCCGCAACCCAGAACGTGCGTCGAGCAGCGATCTTCAGGTCGTACAACGGAATCGATGCTTTGCGTTGACGTAGAACAAACGCTCCGACGGCAGCGATCGCCACGAGCCCAACGATGATTGCTGCGGTACCCGACCCGGGATCAGGAGCAATGGTGATCGCAATCACCGTTGCCGCGACCATCACGACGGAAAGGATTCCGCCAAAGTTGTCGACCGGCTCGGTGGTTTCATTGATATTCGCTGGAACAAACAGCCACGCGGCGATGAATCCTGCAACGGCAAGCGGAACGGTGACGACGAACACCGAACCCCACCAGAAGTGCATCAGCAAAACACCAGCAACCAACGGACCCAACGCCGACATTGCGCCACCGATGCCAGACCACAACGCGATCGCTTTTGTTCGCGGCGTTGCAGACCACAGCGCGGTAATGAGCGCAAGGGTCGTGGGGAACGCCATGCCGGCGGCGACGCCTCCAAGAATTCGCGCGAACACGAGCACGCCGATGTTGGGTGCGAAGCCGGCCAACAAACATGCCGGCACCGAGAGTCCCATGCCAAGCAACAACATCAACTTGCGGCCATAACGGTCGCCAATCGCGCCAAGCCACAGCACCGTCGCGGCGAGACCCAGCGAGAACCCCACGGCGACCGCGTTGATTGCGGTCTGCGAGGCATTGAAGTGACGTCCGATATCAGGAAGGGCGACGTTGGCGACCGAGAGATTGAGATTGGCCACAGTGGCAACCCCGATCAACGTGGTCAGGACAATGCCTGCCCGGGCCGGAATGCCGCTCGTCGTGGTTGATGCCATGGGTCGAGTCTTGCCGACTCGGACCCGATTCAGAGAACCTTGACATAGTCCAAGACTTTCTCTACGGTGCAGACATGCCCACCGCCGAGTCGGTCACCCAGAGCGAACGTTCCCTCGAACGACTCTTCCGTCTCACGGTCAATCGCGCGACCCATCACCGCCAAACCGCAGCCATAGGTGTTGATGTCACTCGAGCTGGTTACGCGATTCTCCGCACCTTGGCCGACGCGGGTGAGCTGCCAATGGGAAAGCTGGCCCGACGTTGCTCGATGGACCCCGCCGCCGCGAACCGACAGGTGCGCGCACTCGAAGATGCCGAACTTGTTGAGCGAGGCACCGACCCCGACGATGCCCGCCTCGCCGTCGCTCGCATCACCGCCAAAGGACGACGCACCCACGATCGCATCGTTGCATTGCGCATTGAACAAATGACCGACGTGCTCGAGTCGTGGAGCGAACACGACTGCACCGAACTCGTTCGCCTCATCGACAAACTCGTCGCCGACCTTCGATCGACCCCAATCCGAACCGATTCACTCACCACTAAGGAGCACCCATGAGCCGCATCAACAGTGACCGCCGCATCGACTACGCCGGTTCCGTTCACGACGATCGAGAAATCGACGCCGTTGTCGAAGTACTTCGCGGCGGACCAACCGCCATGCGAATCGGCAAGAACGTCAAAGCAATGGAAC
>JALQSZ010000241.1 GCA_023264135.1 Acidimicrobiales bacterium | reverse complement strand
AGTGACGCCATCTCGAGGAACAACAAAGGCCATACCGACTTCGCCCATGCGCTCATCGGGCACGCCAACAACTGCGACCTGCGCAATTCCGTCGAAGCCCATAAGGAGGTTTTCGATTTCGGCGGGATACGCGTTGAAACCGCCGACAATGAACATGTCTTTGGTGCGATCGGTGATGCGCACATACCCGCGGTCGTCCATGATTCCGACATCGCCGGTGTGCAACCAACCGTCTGCGTCGATCGTCTCTGCAGTGGCTTCCGGGTTGTCGAGATAGCCGAGCATGACGTTGTAGCCACGGCACACGATCTCGCCCGCTTCGCCACGGGGAAGTTCATTGTTGTTTTCGTCGACAATACGAACTTCGGTATCGGGAATCGCACGACCTGACGTAAGCGCAATTGTTTCGGGGTCGTCTTCAGGACGACACATCGTGACGGTGCCAGTGGCTTCGGTGAGACCGTAGGCAGTGATGATGTTCTTGAAAGTCAGTTCGTCGCGCATGCGTTCAATCATCGAAACCGGAATCGCTGCAGCGCCAGTGACCGCAACCCGCAACGAAGACAAATCAAATGAGTCGCGATTGGGGTCGTTGAGAATCGAAAGGAACAACGTTGGCGGCCCAGGCAGCATCGAAACCTTTTCGGCAGCGATGCGAGCAAGCACCTTCTGCACATCGAATACAGGCTCAGGAATCATCGTGGCGCCCTTGAGGAAACTTGCGATGATGCCCGACTTGTAACCGAAGGTATGAAAGAAGGGATTGACGATCAGGTAACGATCGCCTTCGGCGAGTCCAACAACGTCGGCCCACACTTCAAACACCCGAAGAGTCTGCGCGTGGGTGACCATGACACCTTTGGGCTTACCCGTTGTGCCAGAGGTGAACACGAGATCGCATAGGTCGTCGGCGCTGGTTTCATTCACGCGCGCATCGACCGATTCGACCGGCACAACTGCGCCGGCATCGAGATAGTCCTGCCATGAAGTTGTTCCGGCCGGAGCGTCACCCTTGATCACGACGATGCGACAGTTTTCGTCGATGCCCGTGCCGGCCAACATGCCGACGTAATCGTTTCCGAGGAAGCCGTTCACGCACAGCAGCACCTTGGCGCCCGATCGGCGAATGATGTCAGCCGCTTCAGTTCCTTTGTAACGAGTATTGAGCGGCACAAGCACCCCACCGGCCATGACTGCGCCGAGTCCGGAAATCAGCCACTCGGCAATATTCGGAGCCCAGATCGCGACTTTGTCGCCCTGCTCGACTCCGGCAGCGATATGCGCACGGGCTGAATCGACAATCCGATCCCGCAACTGCGGAAACGTCAGCCGAAGGTCACCATCGACGAGGGCCTCAACGTTGGGGAATCGGTCGCCCGACGCCAGTACCAGCCGGCCAATGGTTCCCCAGTTTTCGTCTGCTCGCATGGGTGGTGACACTAGCGATTCCGACCCCACCCCATCTGACGGAGTGTCAGAACGAAACCTCAGGTACCGTGCGGTATGGCTCACGACGTTCTTCGACACCGATTCGGCCCTCGCTCGGCAACTGCACTGCTGTCGAGCGGCGCATTGATGGCAGCAGGAGCCGGTGCCGGCGCACTCGCCGCCGCGCTCTTGGCCTCACCTGCCAGCGCCGCAACCTTCACCGTGACAAACCTCAACGACAGCGGCGCGGGTTCGCTTCGCCAAGCACTTCTCGATGCTGGAACCGCACCGGGTGCCGACGTCATCGATTTCGCTCCGGGTGTCACTGGCACAATCACGCTTGCGAGTGACTTTCCCACCATCACCGAGTCGGTTGCCATCACTGGTCCCGGTTCGAACGCACTCACGATTTCCGGCGATGACGCGTATCACGTCTTTGACCTCAACGCCGTTGGTGCAAGCGGTGTCACGATCAGCGGACTCACGATTACCCAAAGTGCAAGCACCGCACTCCAAAATCGTGGCGGAGCAATTTCTGCGCTCGATAGCGGCCTGACACTGAACGACGTTCACCTCACAAACAACCACGCCACATCGGCAGTTACTTCGACCTCTGGCGGTGGACTTCACGTCGACAACGACGCCGGCCTCGGCGACGTCGTCATCTCGAACACGGTGATCGACCACAACTGGGCTTCGACGACAAACGGACTTTCGCTTGGTGGCGGCGCCAATATCACCGCCGACAATGTCTCGATCTCAGACCTCGTTGTCGACACCAACTGGTCCCAACAAATGGGCGGCCTCGTCGTCTTCGCTGCCAACCAAGCAACCATCGACAACACCGCAATTACACAGAATCACTCGCTCTCTTTCATTGGTGGCCTTTCATTCGCAGGTACTAGTGCTCGAATCTCGAACTCAACCATCACGGGCAATGTTGCCGATGGAAGTGTTGGCGGCGCATATCTCGGAGGACTCGGAACTGGCGCTGCATCAACCGCTCTATCGATTACGAACACAAACATCTCGAACAATTTCGCAGGAAGCGATGTTGGCGGAGCAATCATCGTTGCCCTCGACGGCCAAGCAGAGATTGATCGTCTTACGTCAACGAACAACTTCGGCACTCTCGTTGGTGGTCTCGAACTTCTTGGCTCTGGAACAATCTCTTCGTCGACAATCGCCAACAATCATGGCGACGGAATCAATCTTGGATACGGCTTTGGTCCCGTGTCTGTCGCGACGTGTTCACAATCCACAACCAATGCGATTCAACCGGCGACACCATTCAATCCCGCAGACACAACCGTGCGATTCGCGAACACCACTGTGAGTGGCAATTCGCGCAATGGCATTGACGACAGCGCGCATGGCTTAGCCGTTGGCGCAACATCGATGGCGCCATCACGATTCCAGCCCTCGGCATGCAGTTCACCAGCGATAGGTCCTATCA
>JALQSZ010000240.1 GCA_023264135.1 Acidimicrobiales bacterium | reverse complement strand
GTTGCATCGAGCAACAGCCCGATCGCAGCAACCGCGGCAAACCAGTCGCCCGCGTAACTAATGATCTGCGCGGTGAACAGTTTTCGGAAGGATGAATTACGTCGAAGCAGCGACCACATACGTGGTCAGGCCGGATTCCAACCGTCGACGATGCCAGTGAGCCCCGTGGGTTCATGCGGACCGAACGACAGCTGCTCAAGGACACCGACGCCGACTCGATCGCCCATCCGAACCTTGCACAAGGTTTGGATGTGGATGCAGCTTGGGTCTTGGGGATTGAATTCGTCGAGCGGAATTGATTCGCTTCCCACTTCGAGCGGGCCGTGCAACGAGCCGTGCGACCAGTGGGGATGGCTGTACCCAATGCCCCGCATGCGGAAGGTGTACATCGGCTCGAACTCAATGCGATCGACCGTGCCATCGGCGTGACTCACTTCGATTGCCGCCGATTCCATTTCGCGACGACCCTTTCGCCACTGCAGTTCGTAACGAATGTTTCCAACTTCTTCGGGTTCAACGATGTCGGCACCCCAAGTAGGCGCATCTGGAGAATCGAGAACCGGCACAACGAGCGCAGATTCCATCCAGCGCGTTCCGTCGGCACGTTCAAACATGGCGAGATGGGTGCACATGTCGTCGAAATGCAACGGTGCCCACAACCAGAAGATCTGCATTTCGCCTGGAGCGAAATTCGTTGGCGCTTGTACGCCGACACCACGAACACCCCATGAACGATCGCGAACACCGAACGTGGTTTCCGCGTTCACCTCAATGATCTGACCCTTGACGTTGATGGTGCCTTCCCATGTTCCCCACTGCGTCAGACGCGTGTAGTCCATGATCTTGACGTTGTTGCGCACAATCGTTTGCTTTGGTTCTTCGATCGCTGCGGTGCGCGCACGGAACAACAAGTCACATGAGATGCCTTCGTCGTTCGGGGCAACAGTGAAGCGAATTTCGCGCAACGGATCGGGAACAGAAATCGAGATCGGACCAATTTCTGTCTGACGACCGAGCGGCATTGCTCCCGATGCAAAAATCGAATGCTCGACACCATCGACGATCACGCTGAACGCCGCATCGATCACGCCACGATTTGGGTAGTGACCCATGGCTCCACCGATGAAGAAGGCGCCATCACGATCGCAACCATTGAAGAAGTAGCGGTCGTAATGGTTCGGATCGGCGCTCACGGTTTGGACGATGGGATCGCCAGTTTGGTGAATCGGGAAATCGTCGAACGGCGTGATCATGGAAAGTCCCCCTGTGACTGGTACCAATGCGCCAACGGCCGCCCAAGGGCGGCCGAAGTGCTTGAGAGTGGACCCGACTGGACTCGAACCAGCGACCCCTTCCGTGTCGAGGAAGTGCTCTAGCCAACTGAGCTACGGGTCCTTACAAGGCCCCGAACCCTAGCAGCACCCCAACCGCCATTCCCCAAGCGGTCCCTCTACGATGAGTGACCCATGTCCTACTGGCACACTCCGACTCGAGGCCACAGCATCACGGCAGCTCTTGCCGCCATTGCCGCCCTTGTTGTTGCCGGACTGCTCGCCAGTTCTTGCGGTTCCAGCGGAATCGACGGGGCTGGTGCGACCGAGCCGCCGATCCAGAACACCTCGACCACCGTCGCCGCGACGACCACGAGTGCGCCCACCACCGTTGCTCCAACGACCACGTTGCCGCCGACCACCACGACAACGAAGGCGTGGCCGAAGAGTCCCGTCCTCACGATTCCGGCTGCCGGAGCCGTACCGGTGATTTCAACAATTGCGACAGCGGATCCAGTCGTCTTCCTCACAATCGACGACGGCATGGTGCGCGACCCACGGGTTCCTGAACTTCTCGCCCAGTTTCACGTTCCGGTCACCTTGTTCCTGAATCAAGGTCCATACCTTGCTGATCCCGACTACTTCATGCGCGTGATCGCGTCGGGCGGATCAATCAATTCGCATACGAAGTCGCATACCCAACTCACGAAATTGAGTGCGGCTGCTCAACGCAATGAAATCTGCGGAATGAAAGACATCATCGGCGAACACGTCTTTGTTGCGGGCCATCTCTTCCGCGCTCCGTATGGCGTTAGCAACAAGGCGACGCAAACTGCCGCCGGAAGTTGTGGCATCAACGCCGTGTTGTATTGGCATGCCGCGTTGAACGATGGTCGTGTCCAGTATCAGCAGGGCAACCAATTGCAACCTGGCGACATCGTCCTTGCTCATTTCCGCGACGACCTTTACGACAGCCTCCGTGCCTTCCTTTGGCAGTGTGCGGTGCAGGGACTCACGGTGGCCCCGATCGAGGACTATTTGCCCCTTCCTGCCGGCGGCTAGGGTGATGCGCCCATGGCGGCGTGGCCGAGTGGCTTAGGCAGGGGCCTGCAAAGCCCCGTACGGCGGTTCGATTCCGCCCGCCGCCTCCATAGGAAAACCCCGCAGAGATGCGGGGTTTTCTGCGTTTTCTGGCGCTTTCGGTGCGGTCGCTTAGTGGCCTGTGTAGGCCGGAATCGTGCCGAAACATGGCACCAATGTGCAACGATTGTGCAACGGCAGGAGCACCACTCGGCAGTGAAGAAGCACCCGAGGGGACATTGGCAGACTCGGTGGCAAGATCAGAACGGAAAGTGGCGAGCAAAGTTCATTGACACCAAAAGGGATGCCGAGCGAATCTTCGCGATAATGCGCCGCTAGGCCACGGCGGGGAATCTTTTGCGTTCACATACAATGCGGGTCGGGAAGATTATTAGTAATGGCGTACACGGTTCGCTCCCCACAGGCCTTGCCTTCGCGCTCAACGTCTCGAAGGTGACGCTGGTAGAGCCCAGCCCCAACGAAGAGAAGAACCGCCAGCGACACAATCATCACCGCTCGAAAGCGAGTCATCTTTAGTGCAAACAAAT
>JALQSZ010000023.1 GCA_023264135.1 Acidimicrobiales bacterium | reverse complement strand
GCAAAGACCACCGTTGTTGTTGTGCTGATGCCACAAATCATTTCCGCCGGCGAAACCTTCAGGCGCCCCACCGGGATGAAAAACCAAGTAGCTCAGGCCAACAATCTTTGAAGTGGGTGACGTGCCGTCGTAAAGAAGTTCGGAGGGGCGAGCAGGGTCGAATCCAATCGCCAAACGTGTATTGGTGTAGTGAGCGCCAATGCAGGGAACAAACGCCGTCGACATTTTGTAGCCAGCCGCTTCGGCATCGGCAACGGTCGGATACTTCGCCACAACAGTGCGAGCGAGCTCTTGTTGTTTGGTGAGCTGCTCGCGTTCCTCTTGGGTCAGCACAACCTGTGGCGATGGGCCGCGATGGCTGTGGCCTTCCGCGTCGGTCGCAACCTGGCCTGGTGACGCTGGGGGACCAGAAAGTTCACAAGGAGTTGAAGAATCAGTTGCAGTCGTTGTTCCGTGGGAATGACCAGCGGCTTCATGCGCCGAGGTGTAGGTCGGCGTGAGCATGAGTGCGCCGAGCACGACCGCAATGACTCCGATCGCGAACGCTGCGAATCGAAGTGACACTCGATCGCGAGATTCTCGTTGCAGAACCGACGGAACGGTGAGAGCGAGAAACGACAACAAGACGATGACGGCTTGAATGACACCGCACACAATGTCTGGAGTCGAGAATGACTCTTTGCGGAGCGCCTCTGGTCCAAACGGGAGTCCCACGGTGCGTGACACAAGCCAAGTTGCGATGATTCCGAGGTTGACGATGATCGCTGAGGCCCACACCCAACGGCGGGGCCGGGCAACGATCAGGATTGCGAACAAACACTGGTAGGCAGCAATCGCCACAAAGAACCAACCGTGGGCCCAATCGTCGGCGAGGTGGTGGGGTGCGTAGCCGAAGTGCACTGCGCCCGCAGTCAGCGACAGGACGGCTGCAAGCCAACGAACCGTGCGGTCCCGGTCGGACTGACCGGGACTCACAGTTCCATCTTTTGCACGTTCAACCGAACCATCCGGGACGTTTGTCGCTGCGGTGTTTCCAGAGTCCATCGAAGCTCCAGATCAAGTTGATTCGGTTGTGCACGAGTCGGGGAAGGGAGATTCGAACTCCCGGCCTCCTGCTCCCAAAGCAGGCGCGCTACCAAGCTGCGCCATTCCCCGGCGAGAGCAGCGTACAGGTAGATCACGGCACCTTTGTTCCGCGGTCGACTCGAAGAGGAATCTCTCAGGTGGACGGGGCGCCAAACTGCACCGGTAGACTCGCCGACCTGTGAAATCAACTGTCGAAGCCCTCGAGGGCAACAAGGTCAAGCTGTCCGTCGAGATCGACGAGCAGGAATTCGAATCAGCCGTCGATGCGGCGTTCAAAAAGATTGCTCGCGATGTGCGCGTGCCTGGGTTCCGACCCGGAAAAGCACCTCGCCGAGTTCTTGAGTCACATATCGGCGCTGGTGCCGGTCGTGCTCAAGCTTTGAACGATGCGTTGCCGGACTACTACTCCGATGCGGTGCTCGCGAACGAGGTCGATGTCATCGCTCCTCCCGACATCGAAATCACCGATGGCCAGGACACTGGCGTGGTGAAGTTCGAGGCGATCGTCGAAGTCCGTCCGGTGATCACTGTGAGTGGCTACGCCGATCTCGCAGTCGAGATCCCCGCCCCGACGCCTTCGGACGAAGAGATCGACGCACAACTTGAGCGTTTCCGTAACCAATACGGAGAACTCGAAGTTGTAGAGCGCGCTGCCGACACGGGCGACTACGTCACGATCGATATCGAAGGCTCACAGAACGACGAGGTCCTTGAAGGTCTCGTTGCCAGCGCCTATCTCTACGAGGTCGGTTCGGCAGGAATCGTTCCGGAACTCGACGAACAGCTCGTCGGAACCTCGGCCGGAGACACCCGTTCGTTCGATGCGGCGCATCCAAATGGCGAAGAAGAAGATCCGCTTCATTTTGAAGTCACCATCACCGAGGTCAAGGCCAAAGTGCTTCCCGAACTCGACGACGAATTCGCGGCACAAGCCTCTGAATTCGAAACGATGGCTGCCTGGCGCGACGACCTCGTCACTCGCATGACCGAGGTTCGCAAGGCGCAGTCGCAGATGCTGGTTCGCGAAAAGATCGGTGAAGCTCTCGCCGAACTCGTCACCGACGAACTTCCCGAACCACTTGTTGCTGCCGAGATGAACGAGCGTCTTCAAGACATGGCGATGCGTCTGCAGGCGCAAGGTCTGAGCCTTGAACAGTGGTTGCAGTTCTCCGGGACCGACACCGAGCAGTTCCTCGATGATCTCAAGACCACCGCTGAACGTTCGGCTCGTGTTGATCTTGCGTTGCGCGCAATTGCGTTGGCTGAAGCCATTGAGGTGCTTGAAGAAGACCTCGATCTTGAGTTCGAAGCAGTGGCGTCTCGAGTGCAGCAGGAAAGCGATGTTGTGCGTACGCAGCTCACCGAAGCTGGTCATCTTCCGGCACTCAAGACCGACATTTCGAAGCGCAAGGCACTTGATTGGCTGACTGAGTCGGTCACCATCACCGACGAAGCTGGCAACAGCATCGTTTTTGCCGATCTTGCAGTCGCAGACGACGAGGATGGCGATACCGTTCCGGAGACCCCAGCGTCCGAGGAGGACGAATCCGAGTGACCGAGACCAGCGGCCTGGCCAATCTCAAGATCAGCAACTACATCCCGAACCCGACGGTTATCTACGAAACCAGTCGCGGTCAGACCATCACGGCCGATCTGTATTCGCGCCTGCTGAAGGAAAACATCATCTTCATCGGCACGCCGATCGATGACACCGTTGCGAATCTCATTTGCGCTCAGCTGCTGCACCTCGAGTCGGAGAACCCCGACAAGGACATCAACATCTACATCAACAGTCCTGGTGGCGATGTCCTCGCGCTGATGGCGATCTACGACACCATGCAGTTCGTCAAGCCCGACATCATGACCATTTGCTTCGGCCAGGCGGCCTCGGCCGCAGCGGTTCTGCTCGCTGCCGGCACCCCAGGCAAGCGTTTGGCCCTGCCTCACGCCCGGGTGCTGATCCACCAGCCGTACGCCGGCGCCCAGGGTCAGGCCACCGATATTGAGCTTGCAGCAAAGGAAATTCTCCGTATTCGGGCCCTGCTCGAAGAGGTCCTTTCCTTCCATACTGGCCAGACCCAAGAGAAGATCCACCGGGACACCGACCGGGACTTTGTAATGTCTGCAGAGGAAGCGAAGGACTACGGCATCATCGACGAGGTGATTTCAGTCCGGCAGCTCGCCGATACGAGCGGTCCGATCACGGCCATTCGCTGAGACTCAACAGACCAAGGGGTACCCCAACGTGGCCAAGTTCGGAGATGGTGGCGAACTTCTGAAGTGCTCGTTTTGCGGGAAGTCCCAGAAGCAGGTCAAGAAGCTGATCGCTGGTCCAGGTGTCTACATCTGCGACGAGTGCATCGACCTGTGCAACGAGATCATCGAAGAGGAGCTTTCCGAAACCGGAGAGTTGTCTCTTGAAGAACTCCCCAAGCCGGTCGAGATCTTTGAGTTCCTCAACGACTACATCGTGGGGCAGGAACAAGCGAAGCGCATTCTTTCTGTCGCGGTCTACAACCATTACCGGCGCGTGCAGTACGGCGCATCGCAACGCGACGATGTCGAACTCGCCAAGTCGAACATTCTTCTGATCGGCCCAACCGGTTGCGGAAAGACTCTTCTGGCACAAACGCTTGCGCGAATGCTGAACGTTCCGTTCGCAATTGCCGATGCCACCGCACTCACTGAGGCCGGCTATGTCGGCGAAGACGTCGAGAACATCCTTCTTAAGCTCATTCAAGCCGCCGACTACGACGTCAAGAAGGCCGAGACCGGCATTATCTATATCGACGAAATCGACAAGGTTGCTCGCAAGGCCGAGAACCCATCGATCACTCGCGATGTTTCCGGTGAAGGCGTGCAGCAAGCGCTGCTCAAAATTCTTGAAGGAACAACAGCCTCAGTTCCGCCACAAGGTGGACGCAAGCATCCGCACCAGGAATTCATTCAGATCGACACCACCAACATTCTCTTCATTTGTGGTGGTGCGTTTGCCGGTATCGACAAGATCATCGAAAGTCGCATTGGTAAGAAGGGCATTGGTTTCTCGGCCGAACTGCGGTCGGAGAAGTCCGATGTCGGTGCGCTGTACAAGAGCATCCTTCCTGAAGATCTCTTGAAGTTCGGCCTCATTCCGGAATTCATCAGACGACTTCCAGTGATCGGCGCTGTGGCCAACCTAGATCGCGAAGCGCTCGTCGAGATTCTTGTCGAACCGCGTAACGCGCTGGTGAAGCAGTACCAGAAGTTCTTTGAGTTCGAAGATGTTGAACTCGAGTTCACCCCCGAAGCGCTCAACGCCGTTGCCGACCAAGCCCTGATTCGCGGCACCGGCGCTCGTGGTCTTCGTGCGATCCTCGAAGAGGTTCTTCTCGAAATCATGTACGACCTTCCGAGTCGCGAAGACGTGGCCAAGGTCATCATCGGAGCCGAATCGGTTCTTGAAAAGACCGAACCGGTATTCATCACTCGAGCGAGCACGCCTCGTACGAATCGCCCACGTCGCGCTGCGTCGTAAGTCGCGCCCCTTCACTCCGCTGCGGCACTCTCTGTGAATTTCAACGAATCACTCGCGTATCTGGATACGCATATCAACCTTGAGGCAACCGCCGGCCTCATTCACGGACTCTCGCTTGATCACATGCGGAGCCTTGTGAGTGTTCTTGGCGATCCCCAGGAATCGTTTCGAGTGATTCACGTCACCGGAACGAATGGCAAGGGATCGACCGCTCGAATGATTACCGCACTGCTCGTCGAGCATGGGTTATCTGTGGGCACCTACAGCAGTCCTCATTTGCAGCGAATCAACGAGCGCATTTGCTGGAACGGTGAAGCCATTACCGACGAACAGTTCGCAGCTGTCGTGACCGAGATAGCGCGAGTGGCGCCGCTATCGGGAATCACACCTTCATTTTTCGAATTGCTGACGGCGACGGCGTTGCTTTGGTTCGCCGAATCGGCGGTCGATGTTGCGGTGATTGAAGTTGGATTGTTGGGTCGCTACGACGCCACGAACGTTTGCGATGCCGATGTCGCCGTTATTACCAACATCGGACGCGACCACACCGATGGTGAAGGGGAATGGGAACAAGCGATTGCCACCGAGAAGGCCGGCATCATTACTGGTTCCTCGACACTCGTCACTGGTGTTACCGATGCGACGTTGAAAGCGATCTTTGAAGCCGAAGGTCCGGAACGCCTGTATGGCGCGGAAGTTGACTACGAAGTCACGAGTGATCTCTACGCCGTTGGAGGTCACCTCATTGATCTCCGCACGCCGTTTGGAACCTACGAGGATCTCCTCGTTCCACTTCATGGCGCTCATCAATCCGACAATGCCGCCACGGCTGTCGTTGCGGTGGAATCATTTTTCGATCGCCTGCTCGATGAAACGGTCGTGCAGGAAGCGTTTCGGACCGTCACGATGCCAGGACGTTTCGAAGTGGTGTCGCACTCACCGCTGCTGATTCTTGATGGTGCGCACAATCCCGATGGTGCCAAAGCTGCATCACGAACATTGCGCGATGAATTCGATGTCGCCGGACGGCGCGTACTCGTTGTGGGAATGCTTGGCGGACGCGACATCGTTGAGATGCTTGAATCACTCGACGTGCATAATGCCGATCTTGTGATTGCGTGCACGCCCAATAGTCCACGCGCCGTGCCCGCCACCGATGTTGCCGGTGTGGTGAGAGCGATGGGCGTGATGGTTGAGCAGATCGACGATGTGGCGACAGCTGTGCAGCGTGCGATCGATGTCTCAACCGAAGACGATGTCGTTCTCGTAGCCGGATCGCTCTATGTCGCTGGCGCGGCCCGAACCGCTGTCGAAGAGATCGCTCGTCGCGGAGACTGACGCTCTCAACCGAGGCGAATCGCATCTCTCATATCGGTTGGTCTAGCGTTTGCGAAATGGATCGCACGTTTATCATTTGCAAGCCCGATGCCGTCGAACGTGGCCTCGTCGGAGAAATTCTCGGTCGTTTTGAGCGACGCAACCTCACGATCGCTGCCGCCGAACTTCGCACCATCGATCGAGCCACTGCAGAGGTGCATTACGGCGAGCATGCCGACAAGCCGTTCTTCGGCGAGTTGGTGGAGTTCATCACTCGCGGCCCGGCGCTCGTTGCGGTCATCGAGGGTCCAGAGGACACGTGGCAGGTCGTCCGCACGATGATGGGTGCGACCAACCCTCGCGATGCCGCTCCAGGCACGATTCGTGGCGATCTCGGCATCCTCTTCACTGAGAACCTGATCCACGGCAGTGACGGCCCGGAATCTGCTCAACGAGAGATCGCACTTTTCTTCCCTGGTCTCTGATTTTCGGCTCAGTTGGTCCCGCGAGGGCCGCGGACTAGCCTTTGTGAGGGACGGAGAGGGCCACGCGCAGTGCTGCGCGGGCTCGTTGGCACCGTCGTCTTTCTCAAACCTTTCTAGATCCGAACCTTCGTCGTCGCTCTAGTGCAGAGCAACAGGCCCAGAGCTCCACCGGGAGGCTCACCCCATGGCCGGGAATATCTTCAGCTCCATCTCTTCCAGCATCTCCAACTCGATCGCTTCGCGTGACTCGCTTTCCAACATCGTTGGGCGCGATATGGCGGTCGATCTTGGAACGGCAAACACGCTTGTCTACGTGCGTGGCGAGGGCATTGTCCTCAACGAACCTTCCGTCGTTGCCGTCAATGTGAAAGACGGCCGTCCTGTTGCGGTTGGCGCGGAAGCAAAGCGCATGATCGGACGCACGCCGTCGCATATTCAAGCGATTCGTCCGCTTCGCGATGGCGTCATCGCCGATTTCGATATCTGCGAAAAGATGCTTCGCTATTTCATTCAGAAGGTGCACACCTCAAAGTGGGCAAAGCCACGAATGGTGATCTGCGTTCCTTCTGGAATCACTCCAGTTGAACAGCGCGCCGTGCAAGAGGCCGCAGAGTTTGCTGGAGCGCGTAAGCCGGCCTACATCATCGAAGAACCGATGGCGGCGGCGATCGGCGCTGGTCTACCGGTGCAAGAGCCGACAGGAAACATGATCGTCGATATCGGCGGTGGCACAACTGAAGTCGCGGTTATTTCGCTTGGTGGTGTGGTGACGTCGCAGTCGGCCCGTGTGGGCGGCGATGCACTCGATGCAGCGATCATCAACTACATCAAGAAGGAATACAGCCTGGCTCTCGGCGAACGAACGGCCGAAGAAGTGAAGATGGCGCTTGGTTCGGCGTGGCCGCTTGAAGTTGAACTGCATGCCGAAATCCGTGGTCGCGATCTCGTGACCGGCCTTCCGAAGACGATTGTGACCACGACCGAGGAAATTCGCGAGGCCATCGAAGAACCGGTCGCAGCGATCGTCGATGCCGTGAAGGTGACGCTCGACAAGACGCCGCCAGAACTTTCCGCCGACATCATGGAACAAGGTGTTGTCCTTGCCGGTGGTGGTGCGCTTCTTCATGGCATTAGCGAACGTCTCGAACACGAGACCGGTATGCCGATCGTTATTGCGCAGAATCCTCTGTTTGCGGTCGCCATTGGTTCTGGCCAATCGCTTGAAGAGTTCGACGCTTTAAAGGGCGTGCTCTTCTCTTCGACCATTAACTGAGTCGAATCAGACCATGGCATCGTCACGTCGCGGTGGGCGGGCACGCATCACCATCAGCCTTCTGCTGCTTTCTGCAGTGTTGTTGCTGACCCTCGACGGCCGCGGCTCTGGACCAATTCAGTCAGTCCGTAGCTCGGTGCTGACGGTGTTGTCTCCGCTGGGTAGCGCAGCCTCAAGTGTGGCAAGCCCGTTTCGCGACGCATGGAACAGCGTGTTTGACCAGGGTGATTTAAAGAAAGAGAACGACGCGCTGCGCGAAGAAAACGATCGTCTCAAAGGAGACATCACAGCGAACTCAATCGCGAAGGAGCAACTACAGCAGTTGTTGCAACTCGTGGGTATTCCTTTCGTCGGAGATACGCCAGTTGTTCATACCCGTGTTGTTTCTGGCGCCGTCGGCAACTTTGGTGACCGACTCGAACTCGACAAAGGATCGTCATCGGGTATTCAGCGGAATATGCCTGTCGTGACTGGTGAAGGACTCATTGGAAAAGTCATTGAAGTAGGGGAGAACCGTTCGATCGTTTCACTCCTTTCGAGTGGAACGTACAAAGTCGGTTTTTCTGTTGTCGGTACTGCAGCGATCGGTATTGCTGAAGGAACTGGTGGCGACGGAAGTTTGCGAGGATCAAATATCGATTCCCGTCAGTCAGTTTCGGTTGGAGCAATCGCGGCCACCAGCGGTTTGGCTGGTAGCCCCTTTCCGCCGAACCTTCCGATCGGAACGATCACCGCGGTGCGAACAAACGAAGCGGCCCTCGAGTCAACCGTCGACATCAAAATGTTTGCGAACCTGAATGACCTTGTCTACGCAGACGTTGTCTTGTGGAAGCCGGCGGGCTGACGATGGACCATCCCGCAATTCGCTACGTGTTCATCATCGCAACTGCCGCATTTCTGCAGTACACGTTGTTCACGCAGTTCCGCATCGCTGGGGTAAGCGCAGATCTCCTCCTCGTTGTTGCCATCGCTGCAGGAATCGTGGCTGGCGCGGAACGAGGTGCGATTGTCGGATTCGTTTGTGGTCTTTGTCTCGACCTTCTCGTTGTCACGCCCTTCGGACTCGGCGCGATTTCGGGACTGGTAGCTGGCGTTGTGGCTGGACTTCTCGAGGGAGCAACGGTGCATTCGGCTCGTTGGCTAACGGCAGCAATTGCCTTCATTTCGAGCGGTGCTGGCGTGTTGTCCTTTGCCATCGCCGGTGCACTTCTCGGCCGATCCGACATGCTCTCGCTGCATGTCTTCACCATTCTGGGGATTGTGGGTGCTTCATCGGCCCTTCTTGTCTTTCCCGTCGTCAAGGTGTGTCGCTGGGCCGACCCTGAGGATGCGCTCCTTCGGGCTGCAGTCCGCTGACCGCCTCTATCTGCTCAACTAGAGGGGCTGTGATTGCCCCCGCTTCCTTCGCTTCCGCCCTGAAACGCTGACCTATGGACACCACCTCACCTCGTCTTCGCATGAGCCTTCTTGGTGTTGTGGTGGTCGCGTGTTTCGTCGCGCTCTTCGCCCGCCTCTGGTATCTCCAGGTCATGGAGGCCCCTGCGCTTGCAGTACAGGCCACGGCGAACCGAACTCGCACAATCGCTACCGAAGCGCCGCGTGGTCGGATTTTTGATTCCAAGGGGCGAGTGATTGTCGATAATCGGACCTCTCTCATTGTTTCGATCGACCGCAACGCGCTGAAGAAGGTCAAGAACCGCGACGACCTCATCGCTCGACTCGCAGATGTCCTCACGGCAAATGGCGCGCCGATCAAAATTTCCACGATTGAGAAGCGACTCGCCGACAAGAAGGCCGACCAACTACAAGCGGTTCCAATCGCCAGTGATGTCACCGAGGAAGTGATTCATCACCTCTCTGAGTACGCCGAGGATTTTCCTTCGGTTTCCTACGAACGAAAGACCGTTCGTGTGTACCCCTATGGCATGGCCGCTTCAAATGTTCTTGGGTACACCGGTCGCATTACGGCCGAGACATTGAAATCGCTTGAACCGGGGTCAGACCCCGATGGTGTGGTGAAGACCTATCAACCTGATTCGATCATCGGGCTGGCCGGCGTTGAATCGACCTACGAAAAAGAACTTCGCGGCACGCCTGGTATCGAACTGGTGCAGGTCGATTCAAAGAATCGCCCTGTCGGTACCGAGTCGTATCAGCCGCCAAAGTCGGGTAACGACATTCAGTTGCATCTCGACATCGACGTTCAGATTCGGGCCGAACAAGCACTCGCTGACCGGTTGGCGGTCTTGCGGGGTACGGCGCAGAAGGACGGAACCAAACGCGGTGCACCAGCTGGTTCGGTAGTGGTGCTTGACCCTCGCGACGGTGGAGTCGTGGCCCTTGCCTCGCAACCGGCCTACGACCCCCAAGAGTTCGCGAACGGGATCTCGCAGGAGCGCTATCTGCAACTGCAGAACATCAATGGAGCCAGCGCACTTATTGATCGTTCTATTAGCGGTCAATACGCGCCTGGCTCAACCTTCAAACTCGTGACCGCGACTGCAGCGCTGAGTAACGGGTTAATCGATGGCAACTCCTCGATTTACGACGATGGCGTGTACAAAGTTGGTAATCCGGCGCAGGAATTCAAGAACGCTGGTGACCAGAAGAACGGCAACATCAACGTTGTGCGCGCGCTCACGGTTTCTTCCGATGTGTATTTCTATTGGCTGGGCGATCGTATGGATGGCACGACGCTGATTCAAGATTCAGCATCAGCTTTTGGTTTCGACAAGAAGACGGGAATAGATCTTCCGAATGAGTCGGCCGGTTACGTTCTGACAAAAGCGGAAAAGAAGGCGCTGCACAACAAGTATCCCGATGCCTATCCAAATGGCGATTGGTACACCGGTGACAATGTGCAGCTCGCGGTGGGGCAGAACGTCGTGGTCGCGACTCCATTGCAGATCGCGCGTGCCTACGCGGCTTTTGCCAATGGCGGAACGGTGTATCAGCCCCACGTGGTGTGGAAGATTCTCAAGCCAAACAGCACTCCGACGAATCCCAACGACGTGATCCGCGTTATCGACCCAGTTGTGACCGGCACCGTGACATTGCCACCCGATGTCCGAGGTCCAATCGAATCGGGTCTCGAAGGAGTCACCAGTGGAATGGGAACAGCAGCGTCTGCATTCACGGGTTTTGATCTCACCGCCTTCCCAGTTGTAGGTAAGACCGGTACAGCGCAGGTTGATGGCAAAGCTGATACGTCGCTGTTCGCGTCCTATGGCCCGGCGAACTCCCCGAAGTGGGTCGTGACTGCCGTGATGGAGGAATCTGGCTTTGGTGCGGAGGCTTCTGGTGAAGTCAGCCGACATATCTATGAATTGCTCGCCAATCAGGCGCTGACTGGTGCAGGATCTGCGACGACTGGAACGAGGGACTGATGCTTCCGCAATCGATTTCCTCGCGAGCTTCGAACCGAAGCCGACGCGATCCAACCGCGCCATTGCGTCATCTCGACCCGGTGCTTCTCGGTTGCGTCGTGATCTTGTCCATCGTTGGACTTGTTGCGGTGTACAGCGCCACGCGCGGACCCGGTCCCGATTTTTCGAAGTCCTATCTCGTGAAGCAAACGATCTTCATGGTGATCGGTGCGGGAGCCTTCGGCGTCTTTGCCGCCGTTGATTACCGCAAGCTTCACGATTGGGCTTGGGTGTTCTACGGCATTACGACGTTCTTGCTCGTGCTCGTGGTGTCGCCATTCGGAAGCCAGTCTCATGGAGCGCAGTCTTGGTTTGCCCTCGGTCCCTTCCAATTGCAGCCCGCTGAGTTTTCAAAACTTTCTCTTATCGGCGCACTCGCATTTCTTCTCTCAGAATTCCGAGGAGATATCGACCTGCGTCGATTAGTCGGTTTGCTGGCAACGGCGGGTTTGCCGATGGCGCTCATCATGTTGCAGCCCGATCTCGGCGAAACGCTGATTCTCGTTGCGATCAGCATGGCGATTTTGTTGGTGGGCGGTCTGCCCACGAAATACATCGCGGTGCTGACAATTGTCGGAGTGATTGGTGTTGTCGGGGCGTTGAACTCGCCCTTGCTCGCGGAATATCAGCGCAATCGTTTGACTGCTTTTGTGAATCCGGACGACAAGTCCAATGCCGCGTTGTACAACATCGAACAAAGTCAGCAGGCAATCGCGAATGGCCGGATCACTGGTCAGGGTCTCTTTGATGGTCCGCAGACCAAATTAGGTTTTGTTCCCGAGCAGCAGACTGACTTCATCTTCACCGCCGTTGCCGAGCAGTTCGGGTTCATCGGATCGGCGACAGTGCTGCTCTTGTACGGGCTGCTTTGTTATCGAATATGGAGAATCGCTCAGGTCGCGAAGGACTCCTTCGGCACCTACATCTGCATCGGCGTCCTTGCGATGTTTGCGTTCTCCGCATTCGAAAATGTCGGAATGGCGATGGGCATCATGCCGGTGACCGGAATTCCTCTGCTCTTGATCAGTGCCGGTGGTTCTTCGACCATCACGGCCTTGGCCGCATTGGGGCTGGTTTTGAACGTTCATATGCGCCGGTTCCAGTAGTTCAGGGGCACCCCGGTAGCATCTACGGGTCATGACCGATGTGTGGCCCCAGTTGGAGCCCCTCTTGGCCAAGGTGGCGAAACCTGCTCGCTACATCGGTCTCGAGGACGGAGCTCGTACCCCGCACCATGCCCCCGACAAGGTGGCGTGGCTGTTGTCGTACCCCGACACCTACGAAATCGGTCTGCCCAATCAAGGCCTTCAGATTCTCTATGAGATCTTGAATGAGAATCCACACGCGGTGGCCGAGCGTGCCTATGCGCCCTGGACCGATCTCGAAGACCTGCTCCGCGATCGAAACATCCCGTTGTTCTCTCTCGATACGCATCGTCCGGCGGCCGCGTTCGATCTAATC
>JALQSZ010000239.1 GCA_023264135.1 Acidimicrobiales bacterium | reverse complement strand
TGAGTGACATCGGCGTGAAACGACACGTTTTTATTGTTGCGAAGTTGGCGACCAGATCCGAGTGCGGACGACAAGATGCGAAGAAGTGGAATCGTGTCGAGCGTTCGTAACGTGATGATGCTGAGCGGTCGATCAAGCGACGCTTCGGGAGCAACAGTGAACGGACGCGTTCCAATGAATGTGTAGGGATCAGTGTTGAGACACACCGTGAACATTCCGTCGTCGATTGTTGGTTGACCGTTGACGCGAACACTGAAATGCGCGCGCTTGCGGTCGTATTTTCGGAGCCACGTATCGAATGCTGCCCAGCCGAAGAGCGCGTGATTCGCCCAACGCTTCAAGGAGCCCCGTCGTTCGACTTCAGCGACAACCGCGGCGTCAAAGCCGATGCCGACATGGAATAAGAAGTAGCGATCGTTGACGGAGCCAAGTCCGATGCGTTGGATGGAGTCGTACGCGAGTGCATCGAGCAGCACCCCGGTTGCCTCGATGGGATCGTCGGGGAGTCCAAGGGTTCTCGCAAAGACGTTGGTGGAGCCACCGGGAACGGCGGCCAGCGCGGTCGACGTGCCGGCCAGGCCGTTGGCCGCCTCGTTGAGCGTGCCATCGCCTCCGAGGACCACGACGACATCGGCACCGTCGGCGGCAGCGGCGGCAGCGAGGCGCGTCGCATGGCCCCGGCGGGCGGTCTCCGAGACGGTGACGGCATGGTCGGCAGCGAGGGCTTTGGTGATGACCACCCGTCCCCGGGCGGTGACCGAAGAGGCCGATGGATTGACGATCAGGTGCACCTTCACAACACCTTGGACCGTAGTGGAGCCCTGTTGGTCACGTCTTCGCCCTCGTCGCAGAAACTCTTGCTGCTGTGATTTGGCCCCGACCCCATTCTGCGGGCAGGATTCGCCCTATGAACGTCGTCGTTTGTGTCAAGCAGATCCCGGACCCGGCTGATCCTGGTGCGTTGGATCCCACTACTAAAACCCTGAAGCGAGACGGCAAGCTCATCCTCGACGAATCTGATTCGTACGGTGTTGAGATGGCGTTGCAGCTCGTGACCACTGCCGGTGGCGGTGAAGTCACGCTCGTCTCCATGGCACCGAACGGTGAAGTGTCCGGTCTTCGTACCGCACTCGCTATGGGAGCCGCGAAGGCGATCCTCGTCAGTGACGATGCACTCGCCGGTAGCGATGCACTCGCAACTGCCAAGGTTCTCGCGAAGGCCATTGAGCGCGTCGAAGGTGCAGACCTTGTTCTCACCGCGACCGAATCAAGTGATGGCTACACCGGAACGGTTCCTGAGCAGATCGCTGGTTTGCTCGACCTTCCGTCAGTGACCTTCGCAAAGTCGATCAGCATCGACGGAAGCACTGTGAAGGTGCAGCGTCAGACCGAAGCTGGTTTCGACGATGTTGAATGTCCGCTTCCCGCACTTGTTTCGGTGACCGCTGGTGTTGTCGAACCGCGTTACCCATCGTTCAAGGGAATCATGGCGGCGAAGTCCAAGCCGGTCGACACGCTCACCATTGCTGACCTTGGTCTCGATGCAAGCCAGGTCGGTTGGGCCGGTGCTGGTCAGCAGATCGTGTCCATTGCGGAAGCGCCCGCTCGCGAGGCCGGTGAGGTCTTCGAAGACGATGGCACCGCCGCCGAGAAGATCGTCGCCTTCCTCGACGACCTCAAGGTTCTCTAGGAGGAATTGATCATGGCTCTTTCGAAGATTTGGGTACTTGCCGAAGCAACCGACGGCAAAGTCACCACCACCACACTTGAACTTCTCACCAAGGCCCGTTCGCTGGCCGACACGGTGGAAGCGGTCTACGCCGGCGGCGACGCCGACGCGATTGCTGCTCAGCTTGGCGAGTACGGCGCATCGAAGGTGTACACCACCGGCGATCTCGCTGGTGCGCTTCCGGGCGTTCCGGTGTCGGGTGCTATCGCTGCGCTCGTCGAGGGCGGCAACGCTCCCGATGCGATCATCGCTGCGACCTCCTATGTCGGTCGCGACATCGCTGGTCGTCTTTCAGCGAAGCTCGACCGCACCGTCATCACCAACAACACTGACCTCGAGGTCGACGGCGCAAGCCTCGTGACCACCGAGCCGGTGTTTGGTGGCACCACCGACGTGAAGACCACCTTCACTGCCGCTGGTCCGCACCTTGTGCTCGTTCGTCCGAAGTCCTTCGTTGCCGAATCCGCCGGTGGCGGCGCAGCTGCAGTCGAGACCATTGCGGTTCCCGATGGTGGCAAGAGCGCTGGTGCCAAGGTCGTCAACCGTCACGTTGAAGAGCGTGAAGGACCATCACTCGACGAAGCCGCAATCGTGGTTTCCGGCGGTCGTGGTCTTGGCGAACAGGACAGTTACGCCCTCGTCGAGGAACTGGCCAAGCTTCTCAACGGTGCCCCGGGTGCGTCCCGCGCCATCGTCGATGCTGGTTGGGTTCCCTACAGCTACCAGGTCGGTCAGACCGGCAAGGTCGTCAAGCCCACCGTGTACATCGCTGCCGGTATTTCCGGTGCGACTCAGCACATGGTCGGCATGAAGGGCTCGAAGAACATCATTGCCATCAACAAGGATGCCGAAGCGCCGATCTTTGCGGTCAGCGATCTCGGCATCGTTGGTGATGTGCACAAGGTTCTGCCGCAGGTCATCGAGGCACTCAAGGCTCGCTGATTTTCCGCACGGAACGTTTCGAACGCCCCGGCCATTTGGTCGGGGCGTTCGACGTTTTGCGCCGCAGTTGCCTGACAGACTGAGACCTCGCAACTGATGGAGAACGCTGTGTTTGCACTCTTTGATTCGATCTTCGGACTTCCCGGCCACCCATTGTTGGTGCACGCCGCCGTTGTCTTGGTTCCCCTTGCGGCAATCGGAACCATCGTGATCGCGTTTTGGCCGGCGGCGCGCAACCGAATTGGTTGGATCACT
>JALQSZ010000238.1 GCA_023264135.1 Acidimicrobiales bacterium | reverse complement strand
GAACTGTTTTCGAACTATCGCCGCTCTGCTCGATTCGATGAACTCGTCACGGTCCACACCAAAGTCTCGGCGTTCAAGGCAGCAACATTCCAGATGGATTATCTGCTGACAGTCGACGATGAAATCTGCGCGCTGGCGGCAACTGTGCACGGCGTCGTCGACCCAAATGGGCGCGCGACTCGCGCTCCGGCGTGGATGCGCGAGCTGCTCGCCGGAGCCTGACCTCAATCGCGGAACACTGGTTTGCGTCCCTCGGAACGCGCCGCAACCGATTCGTCCCAATTCTTTGTCGTGAGGCGCACGTACAACTGAGCAGTCATCTCATTTCGCATATGCGATCGGAAACTGGTCGATTCGAGACCTCCAAGAATCATCTTCTTCGTGAGTTCGATTCCAACGCGACTCAATCCGGCAATCTGTTCCGCAATTTCAATAGCGGTATCGAGAAGGTCTGCGCGCGCAACGACTCGAGAAACAAGACCGGCTCTCTCTGCTTCCTCAACGTCCATGTCGCGCCCAGTCAGCATCAATTCGCTTGATCGACCAGCACCAATAATCCGCGGAAGGATGAAACTCAGTCCGAGTTCAGTCGCCGTGAGCCCGTTGTTGATCCCGGCAGCCCGGAAATAGGCCTCGTGCGACGCAACGCGGATATCGCACGCGGCTGCGAGACAAAGTCCGCCGCCAATGGCAGCTCCATTAATTGCCGCAATGACCGGCTGAGGCATGTCCTGAATACCCAGGATGATGTCGTCGAGAAGTTTTCCAGCACGTTGCGCAATCACTGTGGGAGTGAGTCCGTCGATATGCGGGATCGTGCCGGACACCTTCTGATCGGCACCCGAACAAAAACCCTCACCCGCACCGGTGATGATCACCGCACGGGTGTCATTGTCGTGGGCCACTTCCTCGAGCTGCTCTCGGAGCGGCAACATCACATCGAATGCCATGGCATTCATACGTTCGGGCCGATTCAAGGTGATGACGGTCACCGACGGACGTGGCTTTTCGACAAGGACGAAAGACATGGTTCCCCCCTAGGAACAGTGCGCGTCTCGGCACACTAGCCAGTCGTTCTCCCGTCTTTTCCTGTGCTGTGGCCCATGACCAAGCCGGGGTGCACGGTCACACGGCTGTCAACCGGTAGCGTCAACCACGGCCTCAGCACAGTCTGAGCCCCTCACTCCTCGCAGCCATCACATCGGTGCGGCGCGACTCCACTGCTCAACACCACCAGTTCGGTACACGTCTGCCGACGAAGGAGGCCCCAAATGGGTGCCCAACGAACCAGTTTCGAGAAACTCCAACGAGATCGAAACAAGAAGGCCAAACAAGCGCTCAAGCGGGAGCGCCGCCAGACCGGCGAACCGAGAATCGGTGCCGATGGCGAAGAAGAGACCGTCGAACTTTCAACCGAAGGCGAACTCTCCGCAGCAGAGTTGCTCGCTCAGATCGAATTGATTCATAAACAACTCGAAGACAAAGTCATCGACTTCGACGAGTTTGAAGAACGCAAGGCCGACCTTATGGCGCGGCTTCCTATCGACTGACTTCGTCTCCGTACTGCGCCGCGAGCGACGCCAGGATTTCGAGACATTCGCGGGCACAGTTTTGAAGCACATCAGCAACCGGTTCGATTGATTCGATTCGACCGGCTACGGCACCACCAAGTGCAAGTGCGGCGTCCATGTCTCCCCCGAAATACAACTCTTGGTGTCGAGCCATGTGTTCCATCGCATTGCTCGTGAGATCGAACTCGAGAGCGTTGCTCCGATCGGTGCGCAGGACTCGCAATGAGGGTGCCGCGTGCCTGTTCAACAGCACGCTGTCAGTTTCTGATGCATTCACGATCGCTTGTTTCCAGTTGTCGTGAATCGGCGATTCAAGAGTCGCCACCATTCGCGTTCCCATCTGGATCGCCTCCGCACCAAGCGCGAATGCGGCAGCCATCGTGCGGCCATCGACAAAGCCCCCTGCCGCGATCACGGGAACGTTGACTTTCGAGGCGACCAGCGGAAGCAACACCATCGTCGAGACGTCACTTGGGTTTTTGAATCCTCCGCCCTCGGATCCTTCGACGACGAGTCCATCGACTCCCGCGTCGAGTGCCTTGAGCGCGGCGCGCAGTGTTGGCACGACGTGAAACACGGTGAGACCGGCGTCTTTCAACTTCAAGGTGTAGGCCCGTGGATCGCCCGCTGAGGTGATCACGAATCGAACGCCTTGCTCCACCACGAACTCAACGATCGACGGGTCACGAACAAACGCTTGCGCAATATTCACGCCGAACGGACGATCAGTGAGATCCGCCATTTTCGCGATTTCCTCGCGAATCGTCGCGAGATCTCCCGACGATGTCTCGATGATTCCCATCGCTCCCGCATTCGACACCGCCGATGCGAGTTGCGCCCGAGCGATGTACCCCATTGGGGCCTGAACGATCGGGATTTCTATGCCGAGCAAACGTGTAATGCGATTGTCAAACATGGGTCATCTTCCATCAGAAATGGGATCGCCAGGCGAACCCGACGATCCCATCATGAATCTGAACTGCGACGCGAAGTACTCGTTCTTACAGAAGTGCGCTCGGCGGAAGCACCTGCGGAATTTCGAACTCCGGAAGTGGACGTGAGAACGCGCCGTACTTGGGCTGCGCAGTTGCGCGATACCGATCGGTCGAATGCGTTCGATCCTTATCGAATTCCGGAATCACCTTGTCTCCGAACAATTCAAGGCAGGCGAGGATTTCTTCGTGGTGCAGTCCCTCAATCGGGAGACCGAAGGCGAGCTGATCCATACCAACGTCGCCCCATGCGGCGATCTGTTCACACACATCGTCGGGACTTCCGCACAACATGTAGCCACCCTCGATCAACGAATCGAGGAACGCGTCGGGATCGGGCATGTCCTTTGCGATGTCGTGCAGTGAGTTGGGCTTCGAA
>JALQSZ010000237.1 GCA_023264135.1 Acidimicrobiales bacterium | reverse complement strand
CATCGTTCATCACAAAGGCGCGAAGAGTGGCATCGTTCGTCACGCACCGCTCGTGTACCTACCCAATGGCGATGACGTTGTCATCTTTGCGTCAAAGGGTGGGCAACCGACCAATCCAGACTGGTATCACAACCTCATCGCGAATCCCGACACCGAAATTGAACTTGGATCCGACATCGTTCCGGTTCACGTTCGTGAGGCGAAGGGTGCTGAACGCGACGAATTGTTTGAACGGCAGAAGGAAGCGAGCCCGGTGTTTGCTGAGTATGAGGCCGCAACAACTCGCGTGATCCCCGTCCTCGTTCTGGAACGTCGCTAAAACGTTTCGTCGAAGCCGACACGTTCGGGACGCGGGGTACCTGGTTCTAGACGTCGCGCTCCTGGTCCTTCTGCGCTCAATAGATCTGCGGGATTGATCAACTTGCATCTCTCGAACGAGAGACACCCGCAACCGATGCACGTCGTCAGATCATCGCGGAGTCTCTCAAGTTGTTCGAGCCGCCGATCAAGTTGGTCGCGCCACCCTTCGGCAAGACGTGTCCAGTCAGCTTCGCGTGGCGTTCGCTGTTGCGGCAGCGCCTCAAGCGCGTCGCGGATCTCAGCAAGAGGAATACCGACTGACTGCGATGCACGGATGAACGCCAAGCGACGAAGGGTCTCGCGTCCGTAGCGTCGCTGATTTCCGTCGTTACGAGTTGAGGAGATCAGTCCCTCTCGTTCGTAAAAATGGAGTGCCGAAACCGAGAGTCCACTCCGTTGGGCAACTTGTCCGACCGACCAAGGACGGAACAATTCTTCTTTTGTGGGCATTTGGCGATGGTAGTGCTTGACCTCAACAAAGGTTGAGGTGAGAGGGTGAGGTTCCGTACTGCCCCGAAAGCGAGCAACAAAAAATGGAAACCTTCATGGTGGTCTGCACCTTCAAAGAAGGCACCGACATGGCGGATGTCTTCGCCGTCGTTGCTGAAGAACAAGCAAAAGTCGCCGCACTTGCCGCTGAAGGTCGACTGGGTTCGATCCATCTTTCGCTCGCCCGTGGGACCGTTTTCATTGAGACCTTCGCCGCGGATACCGACGGTGCGTCGGCAACCGTGCTCAGCCTCCCTATGGCCAAGTGGTGGAACATCGACGTGTTCCCCGTTGGAGCTCCCTCGCTTCCCGGAGCGGCATCATGAGTGCATTCACCCAAGCTGAGATTGCCTACCTGAACTCTCAACCACTCATGCGCTTTGCATCGGCGTCATCGTCGGGGAAGCCCGATGTCGCGCCGGTCATTTTTGAACTCGATGGCGATGACATTTTGACTGCAGGCTTCAACGTCACGAAGACTGCTCGCTACCGCAACATCTTGAGCAACCCGCAAGTAACGCTGGTTATCGATGATCTTGCATCTCTCGACCCATGGTCGCCGCGTGGAGTCAAAGTGATCGGTACCGCAACTATTGAAGATGCCGATGGTTCACCGAGATTCAGAATTCATCCTCGCGTGATCATTAGTTGGGCCATCAATGACACAACGCCAGGCATCCCGAAAATGGAACGTCGAGAGGTGAATTAACTACTGCCGACGAGTGAACGTCATGTGAGTGACGCCACTTGGAGACGCAACGGTCTCAATCTCGTAACGCTGCTCAAGTCCTTCGAGTCCGTCCCAAAGGCGCACGCCGCGTCCGAGCAGGATCGGCACCTGCACGATGTGCATCACGTCGACGAGATCGGCGGCAAGGAAGTCGCGGAGCGTTGACACCCCGCCACCAATGCGCACGTCGAGATCGCCGGCAGCTGCCTTCGCCAGTGCAAGTGCTTCAGTGGGCGATGCATCAACAAAGTGAAAGATGGTTCCACCTTCCATTTCGATGGACGGGCGCTCGTGGTGTGTGAGAACAAAGACAGGCGTGTGGAACGGCGGATTTGGTCCCCACCATCCGCACCACTCTTCTTCGGTTCCAAGATCGGTCCAAGGGCCCGTCTGCGGACCGAATTTTCCACGGCCCATGATCTCGGCGCCGAACCCAAGGTCGATTCGTTCGGCGAACGCGTTATCGACTCCCGGTGAACCACCGACCTCACCCTGGTGTGCGTACCAATACCGCGTTGCGAAATACCACTCGTGCAAACGATGTCCGGCATGCCCGAAGGGGGCCTCAAACGTGAGGTCTTCACCGGTTCCGAATCCGTCAAGAGAGATCGCAAAATTATGAACACGAACTTCCGACATAGCGACCCCTCAATTGACGATGACTCCACATCCTATGAAACGTTTCTGCAAAGAAGAAGGCGAAATACTTCAGGGTGTGACTCGCTGCAGTAATTCGATGCGATTGCCAAACGGATCGTGCACGTAGCAACGATCGAACCCTTCAAGCGGTTGATCGACAACGACGTCAATCCCATGTTGTTCGAAAATTGATTTGAACTCGTTGAGGTCGGCGACGAGAAACGCAGGATGCGCTTTCTTCGCCGGAACAAAATCGTCGGTGACTCCTAGGTGCACCTTCACCGAATCGTTCTCAAACCAACAGCCACCGCGCACCGCCAAGTGTTTCGGTTTCGGAACAACGTGAAGGCCCAGCACTCCTTCGTAAAACGCAATCGCTTCGTCTTCGCGTCCGCGAGGCATCGCGAGTTGCACATGCTCGAAGGCCTGAATCGTCATAACCGTCTTCCCTTCACGGAACCAATCTCGAGTGTGCGGTTACTCGTTTGCAACGCTCAACTGCCATGAGACGCCGAATCGATCGTTGAGCCATGCAAATTTGCGCGCAAACGGATACTCGCCAGGAGGCATGAGAACAGAACCGCCTTCAGCAAGTTGAGCGAAGAGCGCGTCGAGCATCGCTTCATCGCTGCAGTCAAAGAAGAACGACACCGAAGGCGTGAAGCTGAAGTCATGAACAGGAGGGCTATCGATGCATCGAAGTGTCAGGTCGCCAATTCTGAACGTGGCGCTCTTC
>JALQSZ010000236.1 GCA_023264135.1 Acidimicrobiales bacterium | reverse complement strand
CTGCCTTGTCGCTTGCGGTGTCACCACCGGTTGGGGTTCGGCAACCTATGCCGCCGAAGTTGCGCCCGGAGACACCGTTGTCGTCATCGGAACCGGCGGCGTTGGCATGAACGCCGTGCAGGGCGCACACCTTGCCGGCGCTCGCTACGTCATCGCACTTGATCCGGTTGAGTTCAAGCGTGAACAAGCGCAGAACTTCGGAGCAACGCACGTTGCATCCGATGTGGCCGAAGCCCAAGCTCTTCTTGGTGAACTGACCTGGGGTCGCATGGCCGACAAGGTCATTGTCACCGTCGGCGAAGGCAAGGGCGCCGACCTCGAGTCGTACATGAGCATGGTCGGCAAGGGCGGACGTCTTGTTTTCACCGCCGTCGCCAACATGAATGAAAACGATGTGCAGCTCAACCTGTTCGCCTTCGCGATGCAGCAGAAGCAGCTCGTCGGCACGATCTTCGGCAGCGCGAATCCGCGTTACGACATTCCGAAACTTCTCGGCCTTTACCGCAGCGGCCAGCTCAAGCTCGATGAACTTGTCACCCGCACCTACTCCCTCGATCAAATCAACGAGGGCTACCAGGACATGCGCGACGGCAAGAACATCCGCGGTGTCATCGTTTACTGATTCCGCTTCCAATTGATTTTTCCGCTCACGGCGGGTTCGCACGACTGACCGGTCAGCGGACCCGCCGTTGCAGTGGCGCCGAATGACAGGCGCATGCAGTGACCGCGTCGCAGGCACCCGAACGCCCGATCGGTGCGAAACGATCGGGGTAGGCAACGCCTGCTTCGACGCGTCCGAGAAAGACACAACCACACTCGGCGCACGCCCATCCCGACTTTGAAATTTCGACAAGTTCCACATCGGCGATTCCGAATGTGGCGGCAACCGACTCCGTCGATCGCGCCCACCGACCCTTTGCGTCATTCGTTGAGCGTTCTTCACTTCGCTCAACCGGGCGGGTCTCCCCTGCCAGTACCGCTCCAAGAGTGGCGCACGCGATGAGTTCTTCCAATGCCTCCACATCAGAAGAACCGGGGTGTTGCCCCGATTGCGCTGTGGCATCGAGTTGGCGCAACGCAGTGTGCACGCGCAAAACAAGTGCGCCTTGTGCCGGTGGACGCCGTGTGTGCCACAACCCCCCGGTTTCAAGAAGATGCGCGCGTCGCTCGACCGCTTGCTGTAGCGGCTGTGGCTGCACGAAGTCACCGCTCAGCACAAAGGTGTGCGTGACCGCAGTGATCACCATTCGACGCCAATGGTTTCCAACGTCGGTGCGACGCTCGGCCCGCGACTGTTCCACGAGTTCGCTGGGCGCAAGATGCTCAACGAGCATCGCCTCCAAGATGATCCATAACGACTCAACCGCAGTCTCGGGATCCTCTGATGGCATACCAAGTTGCGCGGCAATGAACGCTTGGCGGAGCACGGTCTCTGCCCGCTCGCGATTGGCATCGCTATAGGCGAACTCATCTTCGGACTCAGCGCTCATCGAGACTCGATTCTTGTCGCGCTCGCCACAGAACCGACGAACCCGGGCACAGGATTTTCGGCTCGCGACGCCGGCGCCCTTGCACCCCCGGCCTAGTCTCGGACTGTGGAAACGACAGACACGACGATTTCGCCAGCAGGCGCAACGAGTTCGACGCTGATCGGACCCAACGGCACTGCGCCCGGCCTCAACTTCATTGAACAGCAGTCCAAGCCGCTCAATGATTCAAGCAACGAACGTGCGGCCGGCCTGCCGCTGCTCTTCGCCGGAGTGGTTCTGCTCGTCGTCTTCACCACCGTGTTCGTTCGGGCGTGGCGCCGAAAACAACGCCAAAACGCCGTCGGCTGAACTCAGCGACGAAGCAACGACAGAAGGCGAAGGATTTCGAGGTAGAGCCACACAATGGTGACGGTGACGCCAAGTGCGGCGAGCCACTCCATCCCACGTGGCGTGTTCCCCGATTTCACCGACGTTTCGATGAACGCGAAGTCCAACGCCAAGTTCATCGCGGCAACGACGCAGATCAAAAGTGTGATGCCGATGCCAAGCGGTGTTGGGCTGTTCCAAAAGGTGATGTTGGCACCAAAGAGATGGAACAGGAAGGTAACGAGATACATCACGCCAATACCAACGGTCGCAGCGATGGTGATGAGTGCGTACTTCGGGGTGACCTTCACGATTCGAGTTGCGTACAGAATGAACATCACGAGAACGACACTGAGCGTCGCGAGGATCGCCTGCACGACGATGCCGCTGTACATCTGGTTGTAAAACGCCGAGATCGCGCCCAGAACCAGTCCCTCGCAAATCGCGTACAACGGAGCTGTCGCCATTCCCCACTTCGGCTTAAAGATCGTTGCGAACGCGAAACCCATCGCAAGAATCGCAGCGAGGAAGATCCACGCTGGGAATGCCGTCGTGCTCACCGTGACCATTTGACCGGTCTTGGTATCGAGGGCTTGGCCAGTGGTTTGATGCACCTGCGACCAACCGAACCAACCAAATGCGCAAATGAGAGCAAACAGCACGCCGAGTGCAGACAGCGTGCCGCCGTAGGTCATCGTGCGAGCGACTGGCGCCGTTCCATAGCCCTCGGCAATAACTTGCTCGAAGCGCTTGTCATTTAAAACGGGATTGGCTGGCATTGCAGTCCTTTCAACAACTCGAACCTCGCCAGTCTAGGAAGGGTGGGTTCGACTGCGGCACCACCCCTTGCGTGAGCAGCCGGGCTCACTCAATCAGGCAGCGCGAGTTCAATTCGCCCATCGACTTCACGTATCGCAAACATGTCTATGGGGCTCTTTTCGTCCCGACGGCCAGTCGCGGAGAGCTTTGAGCCGACTCCGCCCTGATCAAACCGCCAGAAGTGACTCAAGCACACGATTTCGTCACCATCGATGGCACCAGCCGTACCAAGGTGTGCCCACTGATGTGGGCATCGGGAATCGCAGGCCACGGCATCGCC
>JALQSZ010000235.1 GCA_023264135.1 Acidimicrobiales bacterium | reverse complement strand
GACATTGCTCATGATTTGGGTTCCACCAAAAGCATTCTGACGTGGGCGGTCACAGGACCAAGCCTTGCAATGGCGGTGCTCGGGCCAATCGGCGGAAAGATGGCTGATCGTTACGGCGCGCGTCGCATTTATCTCATCAGCATCATTGGTGTTGCCGTGTTTTCTGCTGCAGCGATCGTTGCATGGAATGCACCGGCGCTCATTGCTGCTCGATTGATCGGCGCGTCGCTCGGGGCAGCGGCTGGGCCTGCGGCATTGGCGATGATCAATCGAAGCTTCCCGCCCGAACGCCGCGCGCAGGCGCTCGGCTATTGGTCGCTGGTCGGCGCTGGTGCGCCGGTGATCGGCGTTGTTGTGGGTGGACCGCTGGTCGACTCATTTGGATGGCGTTGGATCTTCATCTTGCAGACGCCGATTGCGATTCTCGCGGTACTGATCGGCTTTCTCGTTCTGCCTCGTAGCGCGCGTGGCGATCGCCATCCATTCGACATCGCCGGTTCGGTGCTGCTCGCGCTTGGTGTGGGATTCGTCCTGGTCGCGCTCAACCGTGGCCCGGAAATGGGATGGACCAATCCGCTCGTTCTTGGCGGATTCATTGGTGGTCCGCTGTTGCTCGTCTGGTTTGCTCGCGTTGAGATTCGAACCGAACATCCGCTGTTGCCGATGCGTTATTTCCGTCGTCGCAATTTCACGTTCCCGATGATCAATCAGTTCTTCGCGAACTTCACCTACATGGGTGGCTTCATCCTCACGCCACTTCTGCTTCATGACGTACTTGGCTACAGCACAACGAAAACCGGCCTGGTGTCGATCGCGCGGCCGATTGCGTTTTCGATTTGCGGCCCGATTGCTGGCTACCTCGTGATCAAGTTCGGTGAGCGCACGATCGGCATGTTCGGTTCGCTCGTTTTGATTGCATCGATGATGTCGCTGGCGATGGTGACGGCAAGTTCCGGCATGTGGTGGATCGAAGGCGCGCTCGTCCTTTCTGGAATCGGTATGGGTGCCTGCGCACCAGCGATGATTGCGAGCATTGCGAATTCGGTCGATAAGCGCGATCTCGGTGTGGCCAGTGCCGCGTCGCAAACGGTGAGTCAGATCGGTGTTGTTGCAGGTATGCAGATACTTCTGACCGTGCAATCAGTGAGCGCTTCGAGCGGCAGTGGAACTTCGTCGTACGCCGCTGCATATCACGTAGGCGCTGTTGCAGCAGTTGTTGCTCTTATTGCTGCGTTCTTCGTTCGACGCACGCGTCACGAAGAGCCGACTCTCGCGGAATCTCTCGCTGCTGCATAGAGCGGCGCATGGCACAAACTAGGCGCCGTTAGTCGGCGGTGATGTCGCGCAATGCGTCGGCGATTGCTTGCGCATTCGGATCTGGCGCAGCTGCCGATGCCTGCATCGCGAGCATTTTCGTCATATCGCCATCGACCTTGATGCGCCCACCCATAAACGCTTGCATTGCGGCAGCGGCGTCTTGGTCGATGAAAATTGCGCGCGCCGTGGCGTAATCGACCGTGACGGTGAGATCCGGGCCTTCAAGATGGCCGTCTTCAATGACGACCTCGCCATCGGATGTGTCGATATGGCCGTGGACGTCGGCGTCGAATGGGGTGTCGGTGACGACAAGGTTCATGCGAACGGCCACCGGGGGAGCGGTTTCAGGTCGAGGCAGGGTGTCACGTAACGCACGTGCCGCGTTCATCCAGTCGGGGCTCAGGAATGGATAAGCAGTTGCCACGGTTCCTCCACAGAATCGTCGTGAAGTGTCGACCCTACCCACGTCGGGAGGGGATGGTCCGGTCGGCATCTACGATGCATCCCCATGTCCGCCCGTCTCACTCGCGACGATGTCGCCAAAGTTGCCGATCTCGCTCGGCTGAACCTCTCCGAAGCCGAGCTCGAGCGGTACACCGAGCAACTCGGAGCCGTGCTTGATCACGCAGACGATGTTGCGTCGCTCAACCTCGACGGTGTTCCGCCGACCGCACATCCACTTCCACTCGTGAATGTGTTGCGTGACGACGTTGTCGTTGAAGGCGTTGATCGGGACGAGGTGCTGTCGCAAGCACCGTCGGTAGAGGATCGTCGCTTCCGAGTTCCCGCCATTCTTGGTGAGGAGCCCTGAGATGAGCACACTCCCGACGACCGCACTCGACATCGCTGCTGCTGTTCGCTCTGGCGAACTGTCGGCACGCGACGTTCTCGAAGATCACCTCGCTCGAATCGATGACAGAGACGGCGAGATCAACGCGTTCAACCTCGTCATGGCCGATGAGGCTCGAGCAGCGGCAGCCGCCGTCGATGCTCGTGTCGCAGCTGGCGAAGATCCGGGCCCGCTTGCTGGTGTGCCACTCGCGCTCAAAGACAATCTCTGCACTCGCGGAATTCCGACCACGTGTTCGAGTCGAATCCTCGAAGGCTGGCGTCCTCCCTATGACGCCACTGTTGTGCAACGCGTGAACGCGGCTGGTGCGGTCTCTATCGGTAAGACAAACCTCGACGAATTCGCGATGGGTTCGTCGACGGAGAACTCTGCATTCGGTCCGACTCGTAACCCACGCGACACCGGGCGCGTTCCTGGTGGCTCCTCTGGTGGTTCGGCCGCAGCGGTTGCTGCAGGGTTCGCACCGATCTCACTTGGTTCCGATACCGGTGGATCCATTCGTCAGCCCACCGCGCTTTGCGGAGTCGTCGGTGTGAAGCCCACCTATGGAATGGTGAGTCGCTACGGACTCATCGCATTCGCTTCCTCGCTCGATCAGATCGGTCCGTTCTCAACCACCGTCGCCGACTCAGCGCTTTTGCTTGAAGCAATCGCTGGCCACGACGGGCGCGATTCCACATCAATCGATGCCCCCGTTCCTTCGCTTCTCGAATCGTTGGGGCAAGGAGTCGACGGACTTCGTGTCGGACTTGTGACCGAACTCATGGGTGAAGGCATCGCTCCCGACGTTGCCGCT
>JALQSZ010000234.1 GCA_023264135.1 Acidimicrobiales bacterium | reverse complement strand
GCACGTATGGCGCCGCTTCCGCACGTCATTCCTGTTTTCCAGAGCTACGACATTGAGCTTCAGGCCAAGGCAATGAACGTTGTTCGTGCCAACACCAACGTTCCCGTTCCCGAAGTCACGCATGTCGAGCTCGACACCGCCGTGCTCGATACGCCGTTCTTGGTGATGAAGCGTCTTCCCGGAAGCGCACCAACCGATATGCCGCCCTACGTCTTCGGCGGTTGGGTGTGTGACCTTTCTGAAGATGGTCGCGAAACCATGCAACGAAATGCAGTTCGCACACTCGTCGATCTCCATGAACTTCGACCAGACAACACCGACCTTTCGTTCTTGGCACGACCCGACAAAGGTGACTCGGCGCTTGATCAGCATCTTGGTCACGAACGCGGGTACTACGAGTGGGCTCGTGGCGACATCCACTACCCGTTGATCGAGCGCACCTTCGAATGGCTCGACGCGAATCGTCCGACAGTTGTGAACCCGACGGTTCTCAACTGGGGTGATGCCCGCATCGGCAACATGTTGTGGGAAGGGCCTACGCCAACGGCAGTGCTCGACTGGGAGATGGCGTGTCTCGGTCCGGCCGAAGTTGATCTGGCGTGGATGATCTTCTTGCACGCGTTCTTCCAGAACATGGCCGAGACCTACGGGATGCCAGGGCTGCCCAACTTCATGCGTCGTTCGGAAATGGCCGCGCTGTACACCGAAATGAGTGGTCGTTCGGTCGAAGCGTTGGAATGGTTCGAGGTCTTCGCTGCACTTCGGTTCGCCACGGTGTCAGTCCGCACGACGACCCGCGGAGTTGAGTACGGACAGATGGAACCGCCAGCGGAACCCGACGACGTGATCATGTTCCGAGGGTTGCTCGAGCAGATGCTCGAGGGTTCCTATTGGGAAGGCCGCTAAGGCGGTTCCGAAGGGCCGAGCGCGTCCTTCCGACAAAACGTGTCATCCGTCACATCTAGCGGCAGTTCGCGCTACGGTTCGCGCCGTGAGCCGTGTGGAGGACCTCCGGAAACTGGATCAAGCCCTGACTCGGATCAATCGGATCTCGACTGGTCGGGTGGCGGCGCGAACCCGCTCCGACCGTTCCGGGGTCCAGCTGTCTCGCCCGGCGATTTCCATCCTTGGGGCGCTGCATTCCTCAGGTCCGGTACGTCTCACCAGCCTCGCGTCGCTCACGGGGCTTGAGGCTCCGCTCATTAGTCGCGAGGTCAAGGAACTCGGCGACGGAGGCTATGTCCTGCGCAGTTCCGATCCCACTGATGGGCGCGCGGGAATCGTCGAACTCAGCCCGTTCGGTATCGAAACCTGGAACCGTTATCGACGTGCGGCCGACGACATCAACGCCGAGACATTCGCCGATTGGTCCTCGGAGGATTTGCGCTCATTGCGGGTGTTGCTCGAACGCGTCGCTCGAGATGTTGCGAAAGGTCCCGTCCGGCTCGAACGAGAAAGTCGCGCCAGCTGACCCGAGTAGTTCCGGCATGATCCGAAGTCGTGACCTACATTCCCCGTCATGACTGACGCCTCGTGGGATACCGCTGACCTCAACCGACCTGTCTTTGCCGCTGACCTCATCATCAGTGCACTGAGTCGCACGCCCGATAACCCGGCCGTGAACATCATTGGCCAGCGCGAGATGACCGCGCGCGAAATGAGCGAAATGGTGAGCCGCTATTCGCAAGCGCTTGCGTCGAAAGGGCTTACGCAAGGAAAGCAGCTTTCGGTGCTCGCCCTGAATCGACCCGAAGTGTTGTTCAACATGGCAGCGAACCAGGTGAACGCAACTCGTTCAACACCGTTGCATCCGATGGGTTCCGTCGATGACCAGGCCTACGTGCTTGGTGATTGCGGCGCTGAAGCGCTGGTATTCGATCCGGACAATTTCACCGAGCGCGCGCGTGAACTCGCCGAACGTGTGCCAACCATCAAACACTTTCTTTCTCTAGGCCCGTGTGAGTTTGGTGAAGACCTCAACGCATTGGCGATGACCTTCGAGCCAAAGCCATTGATTGCTCCTATCGTGGATGGCGAGGACCTCGCCGGAATTTCGTATTCGGGTGGAACCACTGGAAAACCCAAAGGAATCATGAGCAGTTATCGGGGCGGCGCCACGATGACGCAGATCCAAATGTCCGATTGGCAATGGCCCGACGAGGTTCGGTTCCTTATTTGCACACCGCTTTCGCATGCAGGCGCCGCGTTCTTTACGCCAACCTTGCTGAAAGGCGGATCACTCACCGTTCTTCCCGGATTCGATCCGGAGAAGTTCATGCAAACGGTGCAAGATCATCGAATCACCGCGACGATGCTCGTGCCCACGATGATTTATGTGTTGCTTGATCATCCGAAGTTCGATCAGTACGACTTGTCGAGTTTGCAGACGATCTTCTACGGCGCTTCCGCGATCTCACCAACGCGTTTGGCCGAAGGCATTCGCCGCATGGGGCCGATCTTCTTCCAGTTCTACGGACAAGCCGAATGTCCGATGACGATCACGGTGTTGCGCAAAGAAGACCACGACCCCGACAACCTCGAGCGTCTTGCTAGCTGTGGTCGTCCGGTTCCGTGGCTCCATGTGGCGTTGTTGGACGATGCCGGCAACGTGGTGCCACACGGTGAACCGGGTGAGATCTGCGTTCGCGGTCCGCTCAACATGAAGGGTTACCTCGGAAAGCCCGAACAGACCGCAGAAGCTTTCGAACACGGATGGCTTCATACCGGTGACGTCGCACGCGCCGACGACGAAGGCTTCCTCTACATCGTCGATCGCAAGAAGGACATGATCATCACCGGCGGCTTCAACGTGTATCCGCGTGAAGTCGAAGATGTCATCTCCGCTCACCCTGCGGTGTCGGCGGTTGCGGTGATCGGTGTTCCCGATGAACGTTGGGGCGAATCAGTGAAGGCAGTGGTGGTGCGTCGTCCTGGCGAAGCTGTTGAGGCCGAGGAACTCATTTCACTCG
>JALQSZ010000233.1 GCA_023264135.1 Acidimicrobiales bacterium | reverse complement strand
CGTGCGCGGTTCCGCACGGTCGTGCTCGTGCGTTGGCCAGATGATCCCGAAACCGTCGTTGAAGGAATCGTGAACGGAGTCATTTCCCCCGAGCCCATTGGCGACGGCGGCTTCGGTTACGACTCTGTCTTCATTCCGGACGAAGGCGACGGCCGCACGTTTGCGCAAATGGACTCGGCCGAAAAACATGCGATGAGTCATCGGGGTCGCGCCTTGCGAGCACTGGCGGAGGTCCTCCAATGACCTATCCGTCTGAACCGCCGACGCCGCCGAATGCGCAACCACCCACGACACCTCCGCTTCCGCATCCACAGGCAGCGGTTCCAACGCGTCCGATCATTCGTTGGGGTCTCGGCGATGTGCTCATCGGTCTTGCCATATGGCTCGTCGGAGGAGTCGTCGGATCGATCATCCTCATCACAACTGGTGATGTTTCCGATTCGTCACTCACCGAACTCAGTCTTGGCGCACTCACGATCAGTCTTGTGTGTGGGTGGCCAGGTTTCCTTGGGTGGCCGATTGTCGCGACCTACTGGAAGGGCCAGAAGAGCCTGCGTTTGGATTTCGGAATCGACATTCGTCCGATTGATTTCGCGTGGGGTCTACTCGGCGGCGTCGTTGCACTCGTGCTGTCCGCGTTCGGCGGAATTCTCTGGGCGCTGTTGTCTCATGAACCGTCACCATCAAACACCGAGTTCCTTCCCACGAAACCAAGTGTGCTGACCGCGATCGTGATCTTCTTCCTCGTCGCAATCTGCACGCCGATCGTCGAGGAGTTGTTTTTCCGAGGACTCTTCCTTCGGTCGGTGGGACGAAGGTGGAATCTAGCAGCGGCGGTCATCATTTCTTCTCTGGTCTTTGGCCTGTTCCACGCGCAAGGCGACACGTGGGGCCAGGCCGCGTTCATTGTCCTCGTGACTGCTTCCTACGGCGCGGTCTTCGCGCTCCTCGTGATTCGAGCCAACGGACGTCTCGGTCCTTCGATCATTGCCCACATGTGCGTGAACGCCGTGGGGGTCCTCGGGGCGTTGTATCTCTGAACCTCAATCCTGCGCGTCGGAGATGCCATCGGGGCCTGTAGCCTGCCCGAGTCGGTTCGTGGAGCCGACCCCAGTCCGTTGGAAGGAGCCCGATGTCGAATCCCCCGATCGCACCGCAGGTGGCTATGGCCGCCTCCATCGCAGACCCGGGAGCAGACATCTTTCGCATGCTCCTCAAGGACCGCATCGTGGTTCTCGGCAGCGACGTCAACGACGCGGTTGCCAATCAGATCGTGGCGCAGTTGCTGTATCTCGAAGGTGAAGATCCCGGCAAAGACATCTGGCTCTACATCAACTCACCCGGCGGCTCCATCACTGCCGGCATGGCGATCTACGACACCATGCAATTCATCACGCCCGATGTCGGCACCATCTGCATGGGCCTCGCCGCATCGATGGGCCAATTCCTTCTTTGTGCTGGAGCTGCGGGGAAGCGGTACACGCTTCCGCACGCGCGAATCATGATGCATCAGCCTCTCGGCGGTGTTCAGGGTCAGGCATCCGACATCGCGATTCAGGCCGAACAAATGGCGTACATCAAGCGCTTGATGGCCGAGCGAATCTCGTTCCATACCGGTCAGCCTGTCGATCAGATCGAAACCGATTCTGAACGCGATCGCTGGTTTACTGCTGAACAGGCGAAGGCCTACGGCATCGTCGACAACGTCATTGTGAAGCGCGGCGAACTTCTGTAATTCGACCGCAACTGGTCACAACAACGACGCATGCGAGTTAACGGCGAGTTGTCGCCGTCGATTTCTGCGTTGTCGTAGAACGCAGCGTTGTCCCACAATTCGTGCTCGACCACGCCTCGACCGCCTGGCCAGCGGTGGTGACTTCATCGATTCGGTCTTGACGTGCGGCAAGTGCAGCAGTGAGAGCTGCTTTCTTGTCTGTAGGCGAAGCCCGCACGGTGTCGGCAACTTCTTCGACGAAGGTCGCGAGAATCGTCATCTGCGCCTGAATGTCAGACGGAGCGACGTCGGCTGCTCGCTTGAGTTCTGCAACTTGTGGCCCAAGGGTTGTCGGATCGAGCGTGACCAATGAACTTGAAAGCGACGTGACCTGACCAAGTTGGGTGCACAGCTTTTCTGCCGAACGAGTCTGCGGCTTCTTGAGAAAGAACCAAATCCCAAACCCAGCAGCAACAAGTACGACGAGTGCAATGGCAAGAACAACGACCGATCGACGACGCGGTCGAGTTGCACTCATTGCGTCAGATTGCGGTTGCTGCAGCGAGCGAGCGCAATTCGTTTGTCGCGTGCCCGAATCCTTCAGGATCGCGGAACATCGCGCTACCTACGACAAAACGATTTGCTCCTGCAGATGCGGCTGACGCGATTGTGGCGGGCGCAATACCGCCATCGATCTCGATATCGATATCAAGTCCGCGTTCGAGAACGATCTCGCGCAGACGGCGCATTTTCGTCTCAACCGACGCGATATAGGACTGACCGCCAAACCCAGGATTCACCGACATGATCAGGACGAGTCCGACCAAGTCGAGAACTTCAGTGATTGCTTCAAGCGGCGTCGCCGGGTTGATGACTACGGCAGGAGTCGCTCCGAGTTCACGGATGCGTCCGAGCGTGCGGTGCAAGTGCAAGCAGGCTTCTTCGTGAACCATCACCGTGCTGCAGCCCGCATTCACCATTGCGTCGAGAATCCAGGTTGGCTCGGTCACCATCAGATGCGCTTCGAATGGAATCGAGAGAAGCGGGCGAATCGATGCGATGACTTCAGCACCGAAGGAAAGGTTCGGCACGAAGTTTCCGTCCATGACATCCCAGTGGATGAGGTCGGCTCCGGCTTTTTCGAGTTCCACACACACCTCGCCAAGACGCGCGTAATCGGCAGTGAGCACCGATGGTGAGATCTCGATAGGTCGTGGCGTAGAAGTCGACATGGCGAACTTTCTTCGAGTTGATCGTTGTG
>JALQSZ010000232.1 GCA_023264135.1 Acidimicrobiales bacterium | reverse complement strand
ACCCCTTCGCCCACATCCCCAAGGAACAGTGCACCGCCGGCGCGCTGCGGAAGCTGTCACCCGACGTCGACGTCGTCACCCGTGTCGGTCGCGAGGCCGACGAACGCGACCTCGCCGCGTGGCGGGCGACCGTGTCGGGCACCGGTGCCGCTCCGGCCGGTTCGGGCCGATCGTGATCGGATCGTCGGTCCGCTGACCTGATCCCACCAAAGGAACTGCATCAGTCCGAGCGCGTTCCTCCAGAACCGAAAACGCGTTCCTCCTGCCTTTGGCAGAAACTCGCTGACCTGCGGTTTCGGGATTGTCGGCCATCCCGCCATCTGAGGCTGAAGTCGGTCGAAAGTTCACACGGGAACCGTCTTTAAAGACGGCGGTCATCGCCCCAGGTTTGGGAAGTTTGGCCACGGTTCCTCCTTTACTCAATATTTTGAACATCTTCTTCGCTGTTCCAAGCGGATCGCGGGAGTGAATCTGTCGGGTTTTTCCACCGGATCGACCGGTTCCGAAATATCCTCCGGGACTCGTAGGAAATTGGTCGCGCGCTTTGTGGAAATTGCCGCTGAGCGAATCTCTCGAGGCGGGACCATTTCCGCTACCGCCGCCCACGCGTTGAGTTCTTTGTCGTAATTCGCGAACCGATGAGTGATTCGGAATTAGTGACATGGAAACCCGGCCGCAAGGACATCTGCCCGGGGTAAATGAGATTTCGATGGATTCCGATTGGTAGGGGTTCGGTCAAGACGGTGTCGATATTCAGGAGAGCGTTCTGGTGGCAGCCAGGCGTGAGTATCCGAATCAGGCTTGAGTCAGTCATGTACATCCTTCCGGTCAATTCTGTTGATTTTCTTGCACCAAGAAAGTGTGTCTGATGACATTGACAGTCTCGCGGGTGAGAATTTGTGAGTTCCTACGCGCAACCCTGAAAAAGCGAAATGGTGCCGCCCGATCGGGCGACACCATTTCTAAGCCTGAATGCCTGTGGATTACTAGGCGAAGCGTTGGGCGATTACTTCGTAATGACGAGTGTGTAGGTGCCGAGGAAGTTTTCGACTCCAGCGCCCGTTGCGCCGAGATCAACCTGGGTCGTACCCGCAGCGAGTGCTTTACCGCCAGCGTTGTATGAAACGGTTCCGTCGTTCGTGCCCTTTGATGTGACTTCGAAGACCGACGGGTTGGTGTTGCGGGCGATTGAAACGGTTACGCCCTTTTGAATGGTTCCCATGTTGAAGACGACGGTGTCGCCAACCTTGATTGGTGGAACCTTCACGGTGCCACCGTTATTGGCGTCGGCCATGTCGGGCGTGATGATGATTGGCGGAAGCACGTTGCCAACAGTGGAGGACGAGGACTTCGCCGTGGTGGTCGTCGCCGGAGCGGCAGTAGTGGTGGACGATGAGTCCTTCTTCGAGGAACTGCATCCGGCGACAGCGAGGCCAGCGACGGCCACGACTGCAAGGGTTGCGATTGCGAAACGATTCTTCAAGGGATTCTCCCGGTTCAGTTGGCAGTTTTGCCTGCGAGAAATGTAGCGGTCGGCCATTCGGTGAAGGAGGCAGTAACGGGCCGTCATTACGCTTTCGGGATGGATCGGTCAGCGGCAAACGGAAATTCGGCGTCAACGTCGATTGCTTCGATTGGATCTACCGGCTCGATCGCCTCAATCGGGTCAGTTGGATCGATTGCGTCAATTGGAAGTGCCGGATCGATTGCATCAATTGGCTCAGCGGGTTCGATCGCATCGATCGGTAGCGCTGGGTCAATCCTCTCTATTGGATCTGCTGGATCGATTTTGTCGATCGGCAGCACTGGCTCGGTGCTGTCGATCAATGCCGTTGGTGGATGGCGATCAGTTCATTCGAGAACGCGAGCGGTTGCAGCAACTGCGGTCATCGCTGCAGTTGTGCTCGGTCTGTATCGGTTGTCGCTTCGTCCGAGCGGGTGACGGGATCCGTCGCTGCGCTCCTCCCGATTCGTGAGACCGTGTGTCACTTCGTGAGAGCGGGTGACGGGAATCGAACCCGCGTTCTCAGCTTGGGAAGCTGATGTTCTGCCTCTGAACTACACCCGCGTGTCCTGCGAACAGGAGCGTCGTGACTCTAGTCAGGCCGATTCCGCACGACCTAGTGGACGATGGTGTGCCGTAGATTCGTGACACGAAAGAGGGGTCGAGATGGAAAACAACGAACTCGATCGCCCTGGTCCCCTGGCCGGACTTCGCATACTCGATGTCACGCAAGCACTCTCCGGCCCGTACTGCACGATGATGCTTGCTGACCTTGGCGCTGATGTCATCAAGATCGAGCCACCCACTGGCGATATGACTCGCAACGCGGGTCCGTTTACTGCCGAAGACACTGAGCGCGCCTATGGCGGTTACTTCGCGTCGATCAATCGAGGAAAGCGTTCGATCGTGCTTGATCTCAAAGACGCAAACGACCGCGAGCTTTTCCTCGGACTCGTCCGAACTGCCGACGCACTGGTGGAGAACTCACGCGCTGGCGTGATGGACCGCCTCGGCCTTGGGTACGAAACGCTCTCGGCAATCAACGAACGTCTCGTGTACACCGCAATTCGGGGGTTCGGCGATCCGCGTTCTGGTGAAAGCCCGTATGTCGATTGGCCCGCGTTCGACATCGTCGCCCAAGCGATGGGTGGACTGGTGTCGGTCACAGGTTCTGTTGATGGAACAGTGATGAAAGCTGGCCCGAGTATTGGCGACATCTACTCCGGTGCGCTTGCAACGATCGGCGTGCTCGCTGCGCTCGTGTCGGCGTTACGTTCTGGAAAAGGGCAGTTCGTCGATGTTGCAATGGTCGATGCCGTGTTGAGTCTTTGCGAAGGCGCGGTGTATCAGTACGACTACACCGGCATGGTTCCTGCTCCGACAGGCAACGGTCATCCGATCATTGCGCCGTTCGATGTGTATCCAACGCTCGATGGGTACTGCGGCATTGCTGCTGGTCAAGAAAAGTTGTTC
>JALQSZ010000231.1 GCA_023264135.1 Acidimicrobiales bacterium | reverse complement strand
AGGTCAATCTTTCTGTACTCGTTGCGGAGGCGTTATGAGTTCGAAATGTTTCGATGTCGAGGTGACCGACAAGGTTGGTCACATTCGTTTGAACCGACCTGATGAATTGAATTCGATGGTGCGGGAATTCTGGACCGAACTTCCCGAAATTGTTCGCGGTCTCGATGCTCGAGGCGATGTGCGAGCGATCGTGGTGTCGTCCACTGGTCGTCATTTCTGTGCGGGAATGGATCTCGGCGTCTTTACCTCAGGCGATACGGCGATCACCCCGGGCGACAACGACGAGATGGGTCGTGTGCGAGCTCGGCTCCGCCAGACCGCGTTGATGTTGCAAGAGAGTTTCACGTCCTTTGAGCGAGTACGGATGCCCGTCTTGGCCGCGATCCAAGGTGGGTGCATCGGTGGTGGCGTCGACATGGTCACCGCTGCCGATATGCGTTATGCCACCGCCGACGCGTTCTTTGTGATTCAGGAAATCAATATCGGAATGACGGCCGATGTTGGAACGCTCCAGCGTCTTCCCAAGATCATTCCTGATGGTGTTGCTCGCGAACTCGCGTACACCGGCCGACGAATGTCAGCGCAAAGGGCGCTTGAGGTCGGGCTCATCAACGAGATCTTCCCGACTCACGAAGACCTTGTCGCTGGCGTTCTCGACATTGCTCGCGAGATTGCGTCGAAGAGTCCTTTGGCGATTTGGGGAACGAAGGAAATGCTCCTGTATTCGCGCGATCACAGCGTCGAGGACGGACTCAATCACATCGCGACCTGGCAAACCGGAATGTTTCAACCTTCCGACATGGTCGAGTCGTTTACGGCGAAGGCCGAAGGCCGAGATCCGAACTATCCCGATCTCTTGCCCGTCCCCGACGCGTTCTAAGTCGCCGAGCTACAGGTCGGGCTGCTGCTCGTAGAACCGTCAATCGGTCTGCGGAAGTGCCGGCAGGAAATCCCACGGCAAATCGCCAACCTTGACGAGGATGGCGGAGATCCAGCCCCCCATGGCGCCGACGTTGTCGTCGAGACGAGTGCCATCGGCCAACGTTGCTTCATCGACCTCGTAACTGCCCTCGTAGCTCACTTCGATCGCATATTCGGGTTGGTCGAATGACTGCGTGAAAATCGTTTCAATGGTCGGGCCGGAACGCTCGAGGCGATCGTTCCCAATGGCTGGACTCTGATCGGGGAGTGCGGCCATGAGTTCTGCAGGGTCGGGCGCGCCGGCGAGGCGCTGCACTCGCAACACGAGTTCGATGTCGATACGTGGAGCTTCGTCGAGGGATTCGCCGATGTACCAGGACCGATACGCAGTTTGTGCCCATGTCGGCCATGTCAGCGTGAGATCCGCTTGCACACGAGGCGGGACTCCTTCGCCGGGAAGGCCGTAGGTCGTCTCCCATGTCATGTCACCGAGGAGCATGTCCATATTGAACCGTTCCTCGAAGGCTTGGCGTTCAAGCATCGCGCCTTCGAAGGCATCTCGAAGCGCTCCGATGGCGTCGGTGAATACGTGGTCAAGCACGGCGCGACCCTATCGGTCGGGAGCGGGGAGTATGACCCGAAGTTCCTAGGGGCCTGCGGTAGTTTCGGTTCAACCTTTTTGTCGCTCCAGCCACTCGGGAAACCTGTCCATGCTTTTCCCCACCGTCGATTTCGCGGTCTTCTTCCTGGTGGTCTTCACCGGAAGTTGGCTGCTTCGACCCCACAAGATCGCATGGCGCTGGTTCATCCTGGCCGCGAGTTGCGTGTTCTACGGCTGGTGGGACTGGAACTACTTGATGTTGCTGTTCCTCAGCATCGGCATCAACTGGTTCTTGGGCTTTGCGATCTTTCGAGCACTTACGCCCGAAGGTGAACGAACAAACGCGAGTCGATGGCTGGTTCGCATCGCCGTCATCGTCAACCTCGGCATCCTCGGCTACTTCAAATACTTCGACTTCTTTGTGTCGACGATTACCGACAAGATGCGATCAATCGGCATTTCGGTTGATGCGCCGATTCTCAACATCGTGTTGCCGATCGGCATTTCGTTCTTCACCTTCCAGGCCATCAGTTATGTGATCGACATTGGTCGTGGACAGTGGCGCAAGCCGCTCAACCTGCTGGATTTCGCCGTCTATCTGTCGTTCTTTGCGCACCTCGTTGCGGGACCGATTGTGCGAGCCAGCGAGTTCGCTCCGCAGCTCGATGAAACTCCTGACCCGCGGTACGTGCGATCCGGCGAAGCCTTCATGCTCATTTTCCGGGGCATGTTTAAGAAGGTCGTGATCTCGTCGTTCTTGGCGACGCAGATCGTCGACCCGGTCTTTGCGAATCCAAATGCCTACGGGCCGCTCGCGACACTCATGGCGATTTACGCCTACGCGGTGCAGATTTACGCCGATTTCAGCGGCTACACCGATATCGCAATTGGTATCGCTTTGCTGTTGGGTATCCGATTCCCGCAGAACTTCGATTCTCCGTATATCGCGCTTTCGCTCCAAGACTTTTGGAATCGATGGCATATGACGTTGTCGCGGTGGTTGCGCGATTACCTCTATATCCCGCTCGGAGGAAACCGCGGCTCCAAAGCGATGATGTACAGGAACTTGTTCCTCGTCATGATCATCGGTGGGTTGTGGCACGGAGCGAACTGGACCTTCGTGGTCTGGGGTGCAATCCACGGAAGCTATTTGGTTGCAGAACGAATTGTTCGGGCCAAATGGAAGGGCCACGAACTCGGATTGCCGACGATGTTGGTCAAGGCGATGCAGTGGTTCTTGGTATTCAACGTTGTGTGTTTGGCATGGGTGTTCTTCCGAGCGACGTCGGTCGATGAGGCCTTCACCCTTCTTGGTCGCTTGTTCGCTTCCCATGGTTCAAGTGCGGGTGTGAGCCTTCTCCTCCTCATCGTGATTGTGGCGAGCATCGCTTCGCAGTTTGTGCCGCCTCGATTCCCGCAAAAGGCAGAGGTGTGGTTTGCAACGTGGGCACCCGCGCTGCA
>JALQSZ010000230.1 GCA_023264135.1 Acidimicrobiales bacterium | reverse complement strand
TTCCGAGTGCGGGCCGGCATCGATGTGCTGCAGGCAATCACGCAGTTGAGCCCCGATCTCGTCATCATCGACGAGCAGATCGGCAACATGGGCGGGATCGCCACGTGCATGGCCATTCGGAACGCCGAAGGCATGGATGCCATCCCGATTACCGCTGTGCTGCTCCTTCTCGATCGGGCGCACGATGTCTTCCAGGTCCAGCGTTGCGACGCCGACGGCTATCTCGTAAAGCCGCTCGATTCGCTGCGTTTACGCAAGGCCACCAACGCCCTTCTAGCCGGCGAGGCCTACGCGGATCTGATCGATGTGGTGTCCGGTGACGCCGTCGATCTTGCGACCCAAGCCTGAGTTCTGGCTTTCGTCGCAACCGGGGTCGTCCGATAGGGTGACCTCTCCTTACGGGCTGTAGCGCAGCTTGGTAGCGCGCTTCGTTCGGGACGAAGAGGTCGTGGGTTCGAATCCCGCCAGCCCGACCATGAGATGAACCCTGACCTACCGAAACATGGGTCAGGGTTCTTCTCGTTCTCGCTTCGTTCCCTCGCTGCGCGCCGGGCCGGCGCCACTACATCGTCGGCTGCAAGAGCACGATGCCATTGGTCAAAGAGAACACCACGACGAACTCTGCGAAGAACTGCAGTCCGGAGTTCACGGTCGACTGATCGGGGATCACCGTGACGAGATCGGTGCCCAGCTTCGTCCCCGTCGTGAAGTCAAGGAACGGCGTAGAGGTGACCGAGACCGAGCCAGTGATGCGCTGACCCGACGACAGCTTCTTCACGTTCTTGGTCGGGCCACCTGGGAAACCGATGGGGAATGACATCGCCGATGCCCCCGTATCGAGAACGGTAGACATGCACGTGCGAGTGGCATCTCCAATCTGCCAGCAGATCGGGACCGCGAAGTTGTCCCAAGATGCGACACCGTTCGGCAGCGTCGGTTGGGAATCGGCCGGCATCTGAAGTGAGGCGACCGCAGGCGTGTCGAATGTGGGATTGAGCGTCACCGATCCCGATGAGCCGCCCCATGTCACGGCGATCGAAGTCGGCACCCCCCACGCGAGTTGGGTGAGAGGACTTGCGACGACGCCAGACGACCACAGTCCGGCGCCGAGGATCCCATCGGCGCCGATCGACTTCGAGAACGCGTCCATTCCACCCGCTGCGGCACAGTTGGACGAGCCGGACACGCACGTGGCCGACTGAACGAGCTGGATCGCGATCGGCCCACTCGTTGCGTTACCAGCGACCTCGACGGGAAGCGACACGATCACTCCGCTCAGCATCACGCCACCATCGAACGGAACTTGGAATGTTTGACCTGTCATTGACGCGACTTCCGCGGGCACGGCAGTCGCAAGGACACTGATGCCGACCGAACCGGTGTCGAACAGCAGTATCTGTGACTGCCCGTCGATTGAGGTCTCGATCGTGGCTCTGTCGTCGGCCTTCGAGCGACCAAGCGCCAGCGGGAGACTCAGTCCGCCTGAAACAAGGGTGGGCGTCTTCGATCCACCTGAGTTCGAATTGCTCGATCGAGCGCACCCGCCCAAGGCAAGGCCGACAACGATCGCTACGCAGACGAGCGCAGCGGCCGGGAAGCGAATCCTCGACCTCCCCGGATGCATCTCGCGATCAGCTCTGGGTGGCGCTGTTGGGTTGGAGGAAGCCGAAACACAACGGCTGGTTCATGCCGAACGTCCACGCGTTCGCGTTGTCGTTCGTGAACGGCGTGGTGAGCTGGTTGGGCGAGGTCAACGAGATGTTGCCTGCCGAATTGGCGGAGCAATTGAGACCATTGAACAATCCAGTCTGCAAGTTCTGCGACGGGTCGGTGCCTCCCGTGTTGCTGTAGTTCAACTCCAGATTCTCGAAGCCATTGGTCATGATGTCCTGGTGGAACCAAAAGTCGTACCACTGCTGCCCACCGGCGCCGATTCCGACGTTGTGCGAGTTCGTCACTCCTGCACCGAACTGTCCGCCACCAGCCGCGACCCATCCGATGACGGTGAAGCTCGCCGTTCCGTTCACTGCAGCTGGAACAGTTACGTCCTGCGTGCCGGCATACATCGAACTGAGGTTGCAGCCGGTGATACCTGCCGCGCTTCCTGGGAAGAAGTTCAAGTTGTTGGCCAAGGTGGTGTTGATGGTGATGGAGAGTTGCTGAGGGGTGTTGTACGTGTTCACGACCGCGACAGGATTCAGGCTGGTCGGTCCCCAGTTGCAGTCGATGGTGTCATCATCGCCGTAGGTCGAGGTGCCGAAGATTGCACTCGCGACCGCCACAGTGGTGTTGAGAATCCACGTGCCCGCGGAATAGTCCTGTTTGTCGGACTTCGAACTCGAGCAACTCGTGGCGAGCACGAGGACGGCGAGGACGGCGCACGCTGCGCCGACGATGCGAGACGACTTCTTCATCGGATCAGATTCCTTTGTTGACTGCACTGAGGCGAATTATTTTACAGACAGTCCTCTCACTCTATGTTCTAGGTCCACAGAACAGGTCGGAACATCTTGACGACAGCCCGAAGCGGAACTGACCGTGGAGTACGTCGCTATCGGGACGAAGAGGTCGTGGGTTCGAATCCCGCCAGCCCGACCACAACGAAAAGAGCCCCGACCAGTTGGTCGGGGCTCTTTCGTAGTTCGGCGGTCTCGCCTCAGGAGTTGTATCGGGACGTGAAGCCGTCCTTCAGGTAAAAGTGCCCTGAGCTTCCACCTGAACTTCGAACCGAACCTGGGGCGAAGAAACTTGAGCCCTCGCCCAATCCGTCAAGCATGCTTCCGGTCATCGACATCGACCGGACCTCGGAGACGTCAGCTTGCTTGATCAGCGACTTCATCGAGTACGACAGCTGACTCTCACGGAATCCATTTGGCAGAGGAACATCATCAACGACGCTGAGCGAGGCGCGCTGTGCGCCACGAGCAGCCAATCCGACGTCTGCGGCGCCGTAGGTGACCAACGATGAATTCGTCGACGACGCCTCGCTTGAATGCTCACTGATAACCGACATT
>JALQSZ010000022.1 GCA_023264135.1 Acidimicrobiales bacterium | reverse complement strand
CTTGCGGCCCTTGAGGTACTCAAACGTGGTCTCGTCAGGAGCGATGAGTCCGGCCTTGGCGCCAGCTTCGATCGACATATTGCACACCGTCATGCGGCCTTCCATCGAGAGCGAGCGAATGGCTTCGCCGCGGTATTCGATGACTGATCCGATGCCGCCGCCGGTGCCGATGCGACCGATGATCGCGAGCACAAGATCCTTGGCGGTGACGCCGTCGGGAAGCGCGCCATTCACGTTGACGGCCATCGTCGAGGCCGGATGCTGGGGAAGTGTCTGGGTGGCCATGACGTGTTCGACCTCGGAAGTGCCGATGCCGAATGCCAGTGCACCAAACGCGCCATGCGTCGCGGTGTGGCTGTCGCCGCACACGATGGTCATGCCCGGCATGGTCAGACCTTGTTCTGGTCCGATGACGTGCACGATGCCCTGGCCGGGTGTGCCCATCGCATGTTCGACGATGCCGAACTCCGCGGTGTTGGCCCGCAACACATCAACCTGTTTGCGTGAGATGGGATCGGCGATTGGTTGATCGATATCGGAGGTCGGAACGTTGTGGTCCTCGGTTGCGACGGTGAGCTCGGGGCGACGAACGGTGCGGCCGTTCATGCGCAGACCGTCGAAGGCCTGCGGCGAGGTGACCTCGTGGACGAGGTGAAGATCGATGTAGAGGACATCGGGTTCGCCTTCGGCGCGATGGACGACGTGGTCATCCCACAGCTTCTGGGAGAGGGTTCTCGGGGCCATGTGCTGCTCCTGTTCGGGAGGTGGACCGGGGCCGACGGTGACGTGAGCCCAGGACGGCGCAGTTTGTGTCTCACATAATGGGACGCTAGTCTTGCTCCGTGGGAAACACTGTAGGCGGTGTCGGCGTTCTGGACAAGGCGGTTGATGTTCTCGACGCGCTCGAGACTCGACCGCTTTCACTTTCGGAGTTGGTGGCGGCCACGGGTCTGCCCCGAGCAACGGCGCATCGCTTAGCAACTGCGCTCGAACGGCACGGTTTGGTGCGACGTGATGGTGACGGTCGTTTCATCCTCGGTACCCGATTACTGGCGCTCGGTCAGGCGGCTGCCGAAACCTGGCCATTGGCATCGGCAGCAGCCGTGCCGCTTGCAACGCTGCGCGATGAAACGGGCGAAAGCGTGCAGTTGTTTGTGCGCGATGGTGAAGCGCGTGTGTGCATTGCTGCATTGCAATCGCTGCATGGACTTCGCACGATCGTTCCGCTTGGTGCGCGCCTGCCGTTGTCCGCGGGTTCTGCAGCACGAGTGCTGACCTCGAACGAATCTCAATCTGTTGAGTGGATCGAAAGTGTTGGAGAACGCGAAGCCGGCGTTGCGTCAGTTTCTGCACCGGTGTGCGATGGCGCTGGTCGCATCGTCGCCGCAGTCAGCGTTTCCGGGCCGATCGAACGCACTTCCCGTGAACCGGGGAAGCGATACGGTGACTTTGTGGTCGCCGCAGCGCATCAGATCGAAGTGATTGCAGGACTTCGGGGCGCGTCGGCATGACCGAACGACCGCTGGCCGCGATTGATATCGGAACGAACTCGTTTCATATGGTCGTCGCGCGAGTGGGTGAAGTTTCCGTTGCCGGCGAATTCATTGGCCCCGCGTTTGAAATCATCGCCCGCGAGAAAGAAATGGTTCGTCTGGGTTCGAGCTCGGGCGACATGAAAGAACTGTCGGAAGACGCCATTGGTCGCGGCGTGCTCGCACTGAAACGACTGGTGAAGATTGCAGCGATTCACGATGCCGATGTCGTTGCAGTTGCCACCAGCGCAGTTCGAGAGGCAGAGAATGCCGATGTCTTCATTGACCGAGCGCTTGAAGAAGCTGGCGTTGTTGTCGATGTCATCGCGGGAGTTGAAGAAGCCCGACTCATTCATATTGGCGTTCTCCAAGCAGTACCGGTCTTCGATCAGCGACTCGTTCTGATCGACATCGGCGGCGGAAGTACCGAAATTTTGGTGGGAGAGCAGGGCGAAACCCTTGCCGCCGGAAGCTTGAAACTTGGCGCGATTCGCCTCACTCGCCGGTTCTTCCGCGGTGAGCGACTGCATCCAGGAGCGGTTGAATCGTGTCGGCGTCATATCCGTTCGGTGCTGGCGCCGATGGTGCGCGACGTAGAACGAGTTGGTTTCGGCGTTGCCATTGCTTCATCGGGTACCGCCGAAACGGTTGCCTCACTGGTGAATGCCCAACGCGGCAATGCAACGCCGCGAACGTTCAACAACTTTGCAATGACTCGCGAGGAAATCTCTCAAGCGGTCCGCTCGCTGATCAGCGCAGGTTCTGTCGATGAACGAAAAGCATTGCCGGGAATGGATCCGAGTCGTGCCGACATCATTTTGGCGGGCGCTCTCATTCTCGAACAGGCCGTCATCGAACTTGGTATCGACGAGATTTTGATCTCCGACAATGCATTGCGAGAAGGCGTGCTTCTCGATGCGTTGTCTCGTCGCCGCGGAGCAACGTTGCATCATTTACGGGATCTGCGCCGCCGAAGCGTGCTGCATCTCGCCGAATCAATGGACGACGATGTCGATCATTCAATGCGTGCGGCTGGCTTTGCTCTCGACCTCTTCGACGCAACTGCATCGCTGCACGGTCTCGGCGATGATTCCCGAGAACTCCTCGAAGCGGGCGCATTGCTCGCCAACGTTGGGTTGTCGGTTTCGCATTCCGAACATCACAAACACAGTTATTACGTCGTTCGACATTCGGATCGGCTCTCGGGATTCACCGATCACGAAATTGAACTCATCGCGCAGATCGCTCGTTATCACCGAAAGAGTGCGCCGAAACTCAAACACCCCGAATTCGCGCATTTGCGTGAGGATGACCAAGCCCGAGTTCGGATCCTGGCCGGACTTTTGCGAGTTGCGATCGCGCTCGATCGTTCGCATAAGGGTCGGGTTGAACGCATTTCGGTTTCAGTGCCGAGTGACGGCGAACCCGTATCGATCCTCGTGAAGCATCGTGAAGGTTTCGATGTCGACCTTGAAGTGCAGACTGCTGAAGATCGCAAAGGATTGCTGGAAGATGTGCTCCAGCGCCGAGTGAACGTCAGCGTGTGACTATCTGCGGTCGATTCGCGCAGCGACGTCTTGGCACGCCTCAAAAAGTGCATCAGTAAATCGTTCAGGTCGAGTTGCACACATGTCGTGGCGGCCATTGACTTCGAACACCGTCGCTTCGTTGATTGAATCGGCGAGCTGATGCTGACGATGTGGTGGCACGGTTTCGTCTCGAGTTGAAATAACGACGGCGGTGGGCACGTTCACTGTGCTGATCCACGCGCGGGCATCGTAGGAAGCGACATCGTGGCCTGCCTCAAGCATGGTGCGAAGGTCGTTTTGGCGAGCCTGTTCGCGAGCCCAGTTCCCGAGAGGCGTGGTGTCGTATTTGGAAATGAGTACGCGTTCTGACACTCGGGTTTTGACTGCCGGTGGAGCCACGCGTGTCGCAAACGAAAGACCAGTGACGACGCCGTTGAGGGCGCGCTCTCCACGGCGATCTCGGAAGCGCGCCGCAGTTGCACAGAACACCAATCCTTCGATCATCTTCGGATGGCGACGCCACAACAACTGCGCGATCGGCCCTCCCATGGAATAGCCCACTGCGATTGCTCGTTCGATTCCTAGCGTTTCAAGCACTGCCGCTGCATCGTCGGCACAATCTTCAAGACGGAATCGACGACGACTTCGAATGCCCTGACCATGACCACGATGATCCATGGCAACAACGTTGAAGTCGCGCTGCAACGTTTCATACGTGCCAAACCAATTCAGCGCCGAGTTTGCTGTCCAACCATGGAGCAAGAGAAGCGTGGGCGCGTTTGAAGGGCCGGGTGCTTCGCGAATCCACGTTGTTCCGCGTCCGGGCAGTTCAAGCGCGCGCCCTTCGGGAAGTCCGGGCGTCAGAAACGGTGTCGACCCGGGCAGCGAAGGCGACATGAAGACGAAGCTCAGGCTTCGATGTCGACGATTTCGACCTTGAGGACGCCACCGGGTGCTTCGAAGTCGACAATGTCGCCGACTTTGTTGCCCATCAAGGCAACGCCGAGAGGGGAGCCAGGTGTGAGGACCTCGAGCTCGCCCCGCTCTTCGACCGAACCGACAAGCAGTCGTTCGACCTCGTCGTCGCCCTCGTAGCGAATGCTCACGATCACGCCGGCGACCACGGTGGAGCCATCGGCCGCTTCAACGATTTCGGCATCGAGAAGCAGTGCCTCAAGCTGACGAATTCGGGCTTCCATTTTGCCCTGCTCCTCTTTGGCGGCGTGATAGTCGCCATTTTCGGAGAGATCGCCCATTTCACGGGCGGCCTGGATCTTGCGGGCGATATCGACTCGACCATGGGTGGTGAGCTGCTCGTGTTCGGCGCTCAGCCGGTCGTGGGTCTGTTGGGTGAACTGGTGGACGTCGGCCATGGGCCAAGCGTACAAGCCACTCGCGGAACTCGCCTAGGGCGCCGGAAGGGGGTCGGGCTAGAGTCATAGGCCATGTCCACCCCGAGTCCACGCCGTTCGCGCTCCATTGTGATCATTCGCTAGCGCACGCCGAATCCGGTGTGCGCCCTCGGCCGTCCACCCCGGTGGGCGGCTTTCTCGTTCCGGCACACCTCTCGTCATCGTTCGTCAGTACCGCCCTATCTGCCCGCAACTAATCGGAGTCATTGTGAGTCACAGAATCGGAGTCATCCCCGGAGACGGAATCGGCCATGAGGTCATCCCGGTGGCACTCAACGTCATTCGCGCTGCCGGAGTTGAGCTCGACTGTGTCGATTACGACCTTGGTGGCGCTCGTTACTTGCGCGATGGCGTCGTGCTCGACGATGCAACTGTTGAAGAGTGGCGCGGCCTCGATGCCCTTTTGCTCGGCGCAGTTGGAACACCCGATGTGCCGCCCGGTGTCATCGAGCGTGGACTTCTTCTCAAGATGCGTTTCGATCTTGATCTCTATGTGAACCAGCGCCCGTTCATCGCGCCCGATGGCTCGCACGATTTCATCGTGATTCGTGAGAACACCGAAGGCACGTACGCGGGCGAGGGTGGTTTCTTGCGCAAGAACACACCATTCGAAGTCGCGACACAGGGCTCGGTCAACACGCGTCATGGCGTCGAACGCTGTGTGCGCTACGCGTTCGAACTTGCACGTAGCCGTGATCGCAAACATCTCACGTTGGTACACAAGACCAATGTCCTCACCTTTGCTGGCGATCTTTGGGAGCGCACCTTCAACGAGGTTGCTGCCGAGTATCCCGATGTCACCACCGCCTACAACCACGTCGATGCTGCGTGCATCTACTTCGTGGAAGATCCCCAGCGATACGACGTCATCGTGACCGACAACTTGTTTGGCGACATCCTCACCGATCTTGGTGGCGCTGTCTCGGGTGGTATCGGCTTTGCCTCCTCGGGCAACCTCAACCCCGATCGCACCAGCCCGTCGATGTTCGAACCAGTTCATGGCTCGGCTCCCGATATCGCTGGTCAGAACAAGGCCAACCCCGTTGCCGCGATTCTTTCCGCGGCGATGATGCTCGAATTCCTCGGTGAGAACGCTGCCGCAACTGCGATCCGCAACGCGTGTTCCGACACCGAAACCCTCACTGGTTCAACTACCGAAATCGGCGACCTCGTCGTCGCTCGTCTCTGAGAGGCACTGCAATGCCCATTACGCCTACCCACAAGATTTGGATGAACGGACAGCTCGTCGATTGGGACGACGCGAAGATCCACGTTCTCACGCACACCCTTCATTACGGAATGGGTGTGTTCGAAGGCATTCGCGCATATGAGACCCCAAAGGGTCCGGCAGTGTTCCGTCTGACCGAGCACATTGAGCGTCTGCACAATTCGGCGAAGATCCTCGGCATGGAGATGCCGTATTCGGTCGATGAATTGGTGCAGGGGACCAAGGACGTCGTGAAGGCTTCTGGTCTTCCGTCGGCGTACATCCGTCCGATCGCGTACTACGGCTATGGCGAAATGGGACTCAACACGCTTCCGTGTTCGGTCGACGTTGCGATCGCATGTTGGCCATGGGGCGCATACCTCGGTGAAGACGCGCTCACCAAGGGCATCAGCACGAAGATCTCGTCGTGGACACGACACGATCACAACACGATGCCGCCGGCCGCAAAGACCACCGGTAACTACGTGAACTCGTCACTCGCCAAGGTCGAAGCGCTTAAGGGTGGTTACGACGAAGCGATCATGTTGAATCCGCAAGGTTTTGTCAGTGAATGCACTGGCGAAAATATCTTCGTTGCTCGCGACGGCGTGTTTGTTACGCCTCCGATCGCGGCTGGCGCGCTTGAAGGAATCACGCAAGACAGCGTCATGACCATTGGTCGCGACCTTGGCTATGAGTTCCGCGTCGATTACCTCACTCGTTCGGACCTTTACGTTTCCGAAGAAATCTTCCTGTGCGGTACTGCGGCCGAAGTTTCTGCGGTGAACTCGGTCGACGATCGACCAGTGCCATGTCCTGGTCCGATGACCTCGGCCATCGCTGCCGAATATGGCCGCGTTGTTCGCGGACATGTTCCCCGTTACGAGGACTGGTTGGAGTATGTCCACTAAGAGCGGCTCAACACCTGAGCTTCCGCTGCTGCCCTCGTCGGTCGAGATCTTCGACACGACCTTGCGCGATGGCGCGCAGTTCGAAGGAATCTCACTCACCGTCGAAGACAAACTTCGTGTCGCCGAACAACTCGATTGGCTTGGCGTCCGCTGGATCGAAGGCGGCTACCCGCAGGCCAACCCGAAAGACGAAGAGTTCTTTCAGCGTGCGCCTTTGGAACTGAAGCTCACTAATGCCGAACTCGTTGCATTCGGTTCCACTCGTCGTCCTGCTGGCAAGGTCGATGTTGACCCCACGCTCGCCGCGCTCATTGGGGCAGGCACATCAACGGTGTGCATCGTGGGAAAGAGCTGGGACTTCCACGTCACCGAAGCGCTTCGTACGACACTCGACGAAGGCATCGCAATGGTGGCGGAATCGGTCGCGTTCTTGAAGGCCGAAGGACTTCGGGTTTTCTTTGACGCTGAACATTTTTTCGATGGCTACAAGGCCAACGCTGAATATGCGTTGCGCGTTCTTGAAGCGGCAATGGTGAATGGCGCCGATTGCGTCGTGCTGTGCGACACCAACGGCGGGTCGCTGCCACACGAAGTGCAGCACATCGTTTCCGATGTGGTGTCGTTCGTGGGCGGAGCGACGAACGTCGGCATTCACACGCAGAACGATTCGGGTTGCGCCGTTGCGAATTCGGTAGCTGCCGTTGTTGGTGGCGCCACGCAGGTGCAAGGAACCATCAACGGTTACGGCGAACGCACAGGCAATGCCAACCTCATGACGGTGATCCCTGATCTCACACTCAAACTCGGCGTGGCGACACTCCCAGAGGGGCATCTCGATCGACTCACGGTCGTTAGTCATCGCGTTGCCGAACTCGTCAACCTTCCTCCGCATCCTGCTGACCCCTTTGTCGGAGCGTCAGCGTTTGCGCATAAGGGCGGGTTGCATACCTCAGCGCTTGGTCGCGCTGGAGGCGCAACGTACGAACACATCGACCCGTCGATCGTTGGCAATCACACCCGAGTCCTTGTTTCCGATCTTGGCGGCCGCGCCGGCATGGCAATGAAGGCCGATGAATTCGGCGTTGAACTCGACGATCCTGCCGTCGCTGCACTGTCTGAAGAACTCAAGCAACTCGAAGCCGAAGGTTGGTTGTTTGAATCGGCCGACGCGTCGCTTGAACTTCGTATGCGTCGGGCGACTGGTTGGGAGCAGGACTTTTTTGAGGTTGAGGAATACCGCGTCTCGAGTTTTCATCGAGAAGGCCCCGCGATGCCCGACGGCGGTCTTGAGGTAAGCACCGAAGCAACAGTGAAGCTCTGGATCAACGGCGAACGAGTCTCGGCCGTTGGTGAAGGGAATGGTCCGGTCAATGCGCTCGATGCTGCAGTGCGTCGAGCACTCAACGGTCGATTCCCCGCACTTGAGCGAATTCATCTCACCGATTTCAAGGTTCGTGTTGTTGATGGCGGCGCAGCAACCGGAGCGGTAGTTCGCGTTCTTATCGACTCCACTAACGGTGACCGCGTCTGGACAACCGTTGGTGTCGACAGCAACGTGATCGAGGCCTCATGGCAGGCGCTCATGGACTCCATTCAGTTCGGCTTGGTCCACGCCGACGATCTCGCCGGGTAGATTCACCTCCAATGGCTGCTCCTGATTACGTCCCCGCTCCCGTCGAAGATCTTGCTCGTGTGTACCAGTCGCCTCCGTGGCGGCCCGAGTCATGGATGGCCGACCGTCCGGCGGAAATCACCGGTCGTCAGCCTCTTGGTCCACGCCTTGGCGATCCCGGTCCCGATCAGGGCTACGCACTTCGCTTGGCCCGCCAGGTTCGAGGCCGACTCGTGTTGACTTCAGCCGAATCAGAAGACGATGCCATTGCTGGAAGCGTTGCGATCGCCATGCGCCGTTCGGCGATGTTCGGTCGTGCCCCGTCGATCCACGACATCACCGTGGCCCTCACGCTCTGGGGCTTCTTGTCGGAAGCGCCAGCCGATCTCGTTGCCCTTCGCACGCAGGTCTTTGCTGCAGTCGCCAGCACGCACCACTACATGGAACGTCGGGCAATTGTCGACGCTGTCCCCGAAGACGTTCTTCGGCTTGATCCTGCGTCTGTCGCAGCACTCGTGCGTAACGAGCCCTCACGCGTCATCGCGATGGCAACTGCGGCGCTCGCGGGCCAGGCCCACGACGAACACTCGTAAGCGTTCTACGCCGTTAGCGATTCAACACGCATCAGAACAAACGTCTTACGGCTTGACGGTTGATGCAGAGGTCTTCGCAGCCCACGACGCAGGAGTTGTCGCGTAAATATCAACAGGTGTGCCTGCGGGAACCGTTTCCGCAATCTTTGTCACGACGTCGTTGGGGATTCGAACGCAACCGTTCGAGGCCTTCGTCCCAACGAGTTGAGGTTGATTCGTTCCGTGTAACGCAATCTCCGGAAGTCCGCCATCGAACGTGTCGAGGACTTCGCTGTAGCCATTCGTGGGGAGGATCCAGGCGCCATAGACGCCAGCATCCGAAGAATTTTTGATCTTTTCGGTGATGAAGAAATGGCCGATAGGCGTAGGTGTCGAATCTTTCCCAATCACGACATCGGTTTCGACGAAGAGGTCAGCGCCCTTGAACACCTTGAGATGGAATGTCGAAAGGTCGAGTTCCATTCGGTAGTCGGTTGCGGCAATCGTGACATCGTTTGCTTTCACCCACCCAGTGGTGTGGTTGGGGCGAGCGGTGATGAGCACCTTCATGTAGTCGCCTTGGTTTTCAAGGACCTCGACAACAAGCGGATTTTTGTAATACGTCGGATTTGTGAACTCGAAACCGGTGGGGGTTTCTGTCACGCCGGCTTCGTTCAATCCGACTCTGGGAATAGCCGGAACTTTCGGCGGGAGAGTGCTCGAGGTGCTCGTCGTGCTCGACGGGGGCGATGTGACAACACTCTTCGGGAGCTCACTTAAAACCGTAAGCCGAGAACCCTTCGCTGTTGCATAGGTGGTCTGGAACGGAACGACTGGCGAAACGGTCGTGCTGGAGGTCGTTTCTTCCGCAGCCGCGTTGCGCGAGGAATCTTTGCTACTCGAACACGACGCTGCACCGATGACCAGCGCGAGGGACACCGCAACGATCGCCAGCGGTCGGAACCGATGAAGAGGTAGAGACGAGTTCATGAGTGCTCCGAGCGAAACGTGGGGGGAGGAGGCGAATTCAGCCCTCGAGAGGTCTGGAAAGAGCGCCCGACCAGAAGAACCAAGGCCTGACGGTACCATCGAGCGTGTGAGCACCCCAGTCGCCAGAGTCCGCTTCGCCCCCTCTCCAACGGGCTATCTCCATATCGGTGGCGCTCGAACCGCCTTGTTCAACTGGCTTTTCGCTCGCCAGCAGGGTGGTGAGTTCGTTCTCCGTATCGAAGACACCGATGCTGAACGCTCGCGTCCGGAGCTGATCGACATCATCTTCCGGTCCCTTGAATGGCTGGGCCTCGATTGGGACGGCACTCCTGTGCATCAGTCCGAGCGGGGAGCGATGCACCTCGCCGCAGTCGAAACGCTTCTCGGCAATGGGTCGGCCTATTGGTGTTCGTGCACTCCCGACGAGGTCAAGGCTCGCGCCGAGGCGCGCGGCGGCACGCCTGGGTACGACGGTTTCTGTCGCGACCGTGGTCTTGGCCCGGGCGACGGTCATGTTGTTCGATTCCGCGTTCCCGATACCGGCGTCACCGCGTTCGACGACCTCATTCGGGGAACCGTCAGTTTCGAAAACGCGGTGCTTGAAGATTTCGTGATTCTTCGTTCGAACGGTACGCCGATGTTTCATCTGGCCAACGCCGTCGACGATGCTGACCAAGGCATCACCCATGTGATTCGCGGCGAGGATCTCATCAACGTCACGCCCAAGGTTCTTCTCATTCGCGAAGCGCTTGCGACTCCCGGTGAATTGATCTTCGCTCACCTTCCGCTCATCGTGAATGAGAAGCGGCAGAAGCTTTCAAAGCGTCGCGACGATGTTTCGGTTGGTGACTACATCGACCGCGGCTATCTCTCTGAGGCAATGGTCAACTATCTCGCCACGCTTGGCTGGGGTCCTCCCGACGGCGTCGAAATCCGACCACTCGCCGAGATTGTTGATCTGTTTCGCATTACCGATGTCAATAAATCGGGCGCGTTCTTCGACGTGAAGAAACTGCAGCATTTCAATGGCGAATACATCCGCAATCTTTCTGTTCCGCAATTTGTTTCAAAGTCAACGCGCTGGCTGTACGAAGACACGCCGTGGGACGCCGATCGCTTCGATATCGGAACCTTTGAAGTAATGGCGCCACTTGTTCAGGAACGAGTGAAACTTCTCTCCGAAGTTCCCGGTTATGTCGATTTCCTTTTTGCTGTTGAACCGGAATTCGACGATGACTCGTGGCAAAAGGTCATGGTGAAAGGCGCCGAACTCGCAGCAGCAGTTCTCGACCATGCAACGGCGCAGTTTGCCGATTGCGACTGGAATGCAGCTTCGCTTGAGGCGGCGTTGTTCTCCTATGCCGAACAACATGAAATTTCCAAGGGCAAAGTTCAGGCCCCAGTTCGCGTTTCGGTGACCGGTCGCAGCGTGGGCCCGCCGCTGTTTGAGTCACTTGAACTTCTCGGTCGCGACGAAACCCTTCGTCGTCTCGCTGCTGCGAAGGTTCGCCTCCAGGGCTGAGATGTTCTTCGGACTGCGCTGGGCGATACGCATCGCCCTCGGACTGCTCGCAGTCGTCGTGCTCTATCTCGGTATCACGTTTGCGCAGGTGTGGTGGGCGTCTCGCCAAAACGACACTGCGCACGCGTCGGCGATTCTGGTGATGGGTGCGGCGCAATGGAATGGTTCGCCCTCGCCTGTGCTCAAAGGTCGGCTTGATCACGCGGCCGACCTCTATCAACAAGGTGTCGCGCCAGTCGTGATCGTTGCTGGTGGCAAACAGCCCGGCGACAAAGTGACCCAAGGTCTCGTGAGTTACGAGTATCTCCGTTCAAAAGGCATCCCCGAATCCGCCATCAAGGTCGAAGTCGACGGCACAAATAGTTATGAGGAGTTGTCGTCGACTGCGTTCATCATGCGCCAAGCCGGTTTGCCTCACGATGTCGTGATCGTGACCGACCCGTATCACGCCTATCGGGCAGCAGATATTGCCGACGAAGTCGGGTTGTCGGCACACGTCTCGCCAACGAAAGGTCGCTCGACTTTCAGTGATTACGTGCGAGAAACCGGTGCCGTCGCGATTGGTCGCATCATTGATTACCGCCGTTTGGCTGCTTGGCGCTGACTCCGAAGCAGGCCCTTTCGGTGGTTTGGTGCCAGCCCCGGTTCAGCCGGTAACGTTTCCTCGCCCTTCGGGGGTGGTGTAATTGGTAACACGGGTGGTTCTGGTCCATTTGTTGGGGGTTCGAGTCCTCCCCCCCGAGCTTTGAAGATCGGGCGTCGACATGGTCGGCGCCCGTTTCGTATTCCATGACGCCCCTAGGCTGAATCGGTGACGACTGTGCGCTCATTGTGTGTCTATTGCGGATCCAAGCCCGGCAACGATCCGCGCTTCGAGGCAACGGCTGCGGAGCTGGGACGTCTGATGGCCCAAGCCGGCGTGCGTCTTGTTTATGGCGGGGGATCAGTCGGTCTGATGGGCACGGTGGCCGATTCGGTGCTCGCGCATGGCGGCGAGGTCTTCGGCGTGATTCCCAAAGGACTGTTCACAACGGAAATCGGACACCCAGGTTTGACGGAATTGGTCGAAGTCGGCTCAATGCACGAGCGCAAGGCGTTGATGGCGGCCGAGGCTGATGCCTTTGTTGCCCTTCCCGGAGGATTGGGAACGCTCGAGGAACTGGCCGAGATCGCCACATGGTCACAGTTGGGGATTCACGCCAAGCCGGTCGGGGTGCTCGATGTCGACGGCTTTTGGGAACCACTGCTTGGTTTCCTCAACAGCGCCGCCGAGGCGGGATTCATTCGTCCGCAGCATCGCGACATCATCGTGCGCATTGCCGAGGTGGAAGACGTGATCCCGGTGCTGTCGGCGAAGGTGATCGCGCCGACGACACCGGTGCTTGGAATCGAAGAGTCCTGACCCGATGCGGTCCGGACGGCGTTGACGCGAGACAATCAGGGCATGGAACAGGTCGACATCGCCGTGATCGGCGCCGGTCCCGCAGGCTCTTCGGCCGCGGCGTGGGCGGCGCGGGGCGGAGCATCGGTCGCACTGTTCGAAAAGGCAACGCAAGGCCGTGACAAGTCCTGCGGTGATGGTCTTACGCCGCGTGCG
>JALQSZ010000229.1 GCA_023264135.1 Acidimicrobiales bacterium | reverse complement strand
CCGTCATGAAAAAGAGCCTCCCCCATCTTGCGGGGGTTCCGCCACCGATTCTCGGTGGTCGTGGTCGTGATCGTGACCGTGATCGTGCGAGTGGCCGTGCTCATGGACGTGGACGTGATCGAGCACGGGCGCGTCGAGAAGTGCTTCACCCCGACGCTCCGTGGTTGACCAGTTCGGATCAATCTCGCTGCAGGTCAGCGTGAACGGTCGGTCGCCTTCCATCTCCCACAACACTGCGGGCCGAGCTCCGTGCCAACGCACCGCGAAGGACAACGAACCACCACGAGTTGGAAGACGAAGAAGCGCCACCGGCTGCCCGAGCCAAGCCTCGCCGAATCCTGGAACGAGATCGACCGACGAACCGGAGTCGTTCACCACGATTGAACGAACCAAGCGCAGGAATGCGGCAGTTCGGGCCGGATCATGCGGGTCGTCCGCGGTGGGCCATGTCCACAGCGGTTCACCTTCAAGGAGATCGCGACGAAGTTGGTCGATGGGATCGGCACTCAGCGCGCCATCGCCCGGACCATCGGAAGCGATTGATCGGTGGGACATTTCGTCAGTGAGCGCATCGAGGTGCAGTCGAACTGCGAGCGCAGCATCGGGTTGATCCGCAAGTTCGAGAATCGAAATCGCAGATCGATACGCGCGCGCTGTCCATCGAGCGTTGTAACTCTGCCGTTCCTCTGCAGACACCCATTCCGGAGCGTCGCCCACTCCAAAGAAACGTCGTGATGGTCGAAGTCGACTTCCGCGTTGTTGTTTCGCAAGCCAATGCACGCCCGACGCAACACGCTCAACAAGCGCGTCGGCGATATCGATGTTGCCGGTCAGAACGATGTGTCGCTCAACGGCGACAATCCAACTCGCGGTCGCGTCGAGTCGTGCGTGATCAAACGAACCGTCGGAATTCTGCAAATCCGTGGCCGCAAGAAGCAACCGTTCGGCTTCAGCAGCGAGACCTTGTTCATCGAGTGCCATCGTGAGTTCTGAGCGTTCGCATCCATCGACGGCGACGCCCGGCCACCGCAACGGATCATCTCCGGCAACATGCACCAGCAAATGCGATCGGGCGGCATCGACCGCTTCTTCGATCTGTCGCTCGGGAAGATCAAAACGAGGCCCACGCGCGGTTTGCGCTTTCCAACCAGCGATCACGCGATCACTCGGAGGAAGTGACGGAAGATCAATTCGTGCGAGCTCACTCGCTTGCACACCTGCGCGCAATGGAAAGACCGCGCGCACTGTGGCGGTATGCGGCAGCGGGAAAACAAAACCCACATTGGCTGCGCCCGATTCCGAACTCACTCCGCTTTCAGGGAATGTTGGATCTGCATCGCCGGCAACCGTGATCTCTTGGGCGGAGCGACCGTTTGTCGCGTACCCATAACGAGAAGGCTGACGAGAGAACTTCGCAACTGCTTCGCCATTCGCAGTGACGACGCCATCAGCAACATCAATCGTTGCGGTGGTTGGCGCGGAAGGAGTTGACGACACAGCTATCGCAAGTGCAACGGGAACCTTTGTCGCGTTTGTGTAGTCAACGACCAAAACTGGAAGACCAGTCGCGCCATCAACCGCGCTCCACGCACGCTGTTCGATTTCGCCGCCAGGTAAGCGCAATCCACTCAGCACAATTGGAGTGGCATCAAGCAACGACTGGCGCACGAAAGCACCGCTCGAGGCCACATGCCACCGGTCTTCGGCACCCACCCACCAATCCGCCGTCCACGACTGATGTTCGGGGGTGATGACTCCATTTCGATCGATGGCAGCGCGGCCTCCAGCGCCGATCGTCCCTACAAGGACCCATGACCGTTCGACTGTTTGGCCCGTTGCGGTTGGGTTCTCGGCGACTGACTCCATCGGCGGCGACGCTACCCCCGACCAACCAGACCTCCGACATCGAGTCGCCGTCCTCGCTCGCAACGGGGCGGCTGGAAGTGAGGCAACGGCTGCGACCTACACTCCGGCAGTGTCCCAATCGGCGTCCACACGAGCAGTGCTCATTCCTGTCAAGGCGTTCTCCGATGCAAAAGCGCGTCTTTCCGACGCACTTGATCCGGCACAACGAGCGCAGCTTGCCGAAGAAATGGCAACCACCGTTGTTCGCGCCGCGAAGCCACTCGCGGTGTGGATCGTGTGTGACGACACGGCAGTTGCTGAATGGGCAACTCGACTCGGCGCCAATGTGTTGTGGAAGCCAGGACGCGGACTCAACGGTGCAGTGAATGAAGGTGTCGCCGACTTGGCGCATCTTGATATCGACACGGTGATCGTCGCCCACGCCGATCTTCCGCACGCGGAACAGCTTGAATGGCTCGCCGCTAGTGATGGCGTGACGCTCGTTCCCGATCGCCATGGCGATGGAACCAACGTGATCGTGATTCCCACCGAGAGCGGTTTTGTTTTCTCCTACGGCCCCGCTTCGTTTTCTCGTCACCAGGCGGAAGCGACTCGACTTGGACTTGCCGTGAATGTCGTGCATGACGAACGACTGGCTTGGGATGTTGATCGCCCTGAAGATCTCCTCACCCCGGCATGGGCGACACCGAGATGACACTTCCTCCTCTCCCCCTCGGCGATCTCCCGACCGGAACGATCACGTCACGAAACCTCGAGACTCCATCTCGAGCGCTGGTGATCGTCGCCCATCCCGACGATGCCGAATTTCAATGTGGCGGCACGCTGGCGAAATGGGCCGCGGCCGGTTGCATCATCAACCATCTCGTCCTTACTGACGGATCAAAGGGAACCTGGGATCCGAACCAGAACTCCGATGAACTCGTTGAGCAACGCCGCGGCGAACAGATGGAAGCTGCGCGTCGACTTGGTTCCACCGGCAAAGTCATCATGCTCGGTCACGTCGATGGCGAATTGCAGCCGACACTTCATATTCGCGACCAAGTTGCGTATTGGATTCGTTCCACGCAACCCGGCGTTGTTCTCGCCCATGATCCTTGGAAGCGTTATCGGTTGCATCCCGATCACCGCAACGCCGGATGGCTCGCCCTCGATG